>JANOOM010000252.1:0-10551 GCA_031421335.1 Armatimonadota bacterium | reverse complement strand
GCTCATCTTGCCCTCCTCGCCCGGCACCGGCCCGGTGATCTCGAACTCGATCATGCTATCGTCCACGTTCGAGGAGATGTGCTTGGCCGCCTCGAACCGCACCGACCGGCGCAGGAGAGCCTCGGGCATCTTGGGGAGCTTGATGTGGCGGACGATAACGCTGGCCCCGCTGATGGCGGCCACGGCGGCGTTCGCCTCGATGCCCGCACCCTGCATCAAAGCCCTGAGTGCCTGGGCGACTCCCGCCTGGTCCATGACGATCCCGTCCCGGACGGCGTCGGGGGGCGTCTGCCCCACGGCGGCCTTGACGATCTGCCAGGAGCCGGGCGCGCGGCCCGCCTCCGCCATCACTACCTTGATGAAGCGGCTGCCGATGTCAACGCCGACGATTTTTTCTCTGCCGAAGATCTGCGTGAATCCGACCATGTGGAACATCCCCCGTGACGCCGTTTGAGACCGCTCATGAAACTCTTATGTCTTGATTATCGGCGTGGGGCGGGGAAACTAGAGGGGCATTTGGGGGGGGCAAACGGAACCACCGTGCAGGAACCGTGCCAACCAGGCCGGGGAAGCGCCGGACGTGAAAAAACCGGCATTCGTGCTTGCGTGCCGGCCTTTATCGTGATATAATAACGGCATGAGCAACCCCATTGGCCCACAACCGGGCGGCTACCCTCTCAACCCCAACACCCCTGGGTCCAGTTACGGCAGTGTCCCGCCCCAAAAGTCCAGCGTCAACGGCTGGAAGATCGCCGGCTTCGGCTGCCTGGGTTTGTTCCTGCTGGCCGCCGTCGGGGCGGTCCTGCTGGGCGTGGCCGCACGGAACCAGTACCAGCACCCCTCCAAGAACAGTCCCCTCGGCATCGGCATTATCGCCGGCAAGGCGAGCGTGGACGGCGCACGCCTGCACTCCGCCATTGTCGCCTACCACGAGGAAAAAGGCAAGTACCCCACGACGCTGGAGCAGCTCGTCTCCGAAGGCCGCATTGACGGCAAGATGCTCCACAACGACCTGGACGACTATTCAAGCCCCGGCCATGTTTCCTGGCGCTACATCAAGCCCGCCGAGGGGGCGCCGGGGAACACGCCGGTGCTGGAAGAGCCGTACAAGATCACGATGGGTGGCAGCACGCAGTCGAGCCGCATCGTCATCACGCTGGACGGACGAAGTCAGGCCGGCATATCCGCCCCACCCCCCGCGCCCGAAGGCCAAAAGCCCTAAGTCCCACTGAGGCCGGGAAGAGCGTAAGGGTCGCCGCCTTATCCGCCGAGCGAACACTCGCATTGGGCCAGCATTCGGTCCGTCATCGCCTGTATTCTGCTGATTGCATGCCAAAGAAAGCCGGCGATCTCCTCGTCACGGCACTGTGCGATTATGGGGTCCATGCCCATCTCTCCAATTATGGCCGGCAGGAACCGCAGGCTCAGGGGCGGTTTTTCTCGGACATGATACTTCCCCGGCAAGTTCCTCCCCAAGCGCCCTGCTTATGGGTGCATACACGAAGCAAAGAGATCCCGGCGGCAGACCATTTGCGGGAAAGAATTGGTCTGATTTGGTGCCGAATGACCCCTTCGCGGACGGAATCCAATATCTGCATGAACATGTGATGGATCTGCGGTGGTAGGTGGAGGACGGCATCATCGAAGCCCGACACGGCCGCGACTTCCTGGACTACGAGGGCCTGATCCGGCTGGCATAGGCGGCCTTGAACGCTTCCCTGCACGAGATGGGCCGCGCCGTTTCAAAGGGCGCCCACGCCTTCGCCGGCGGTTTGCTCTCCGATGATGTCTGCCTATTGCTGGTGCGGTGGGTGTGGTGGTTGGTGTGTATAGGGAGACAAGAAGAAAGGGTAGGGATAGGCCCTACCCCTACGTTAGCCCACCACTGCCAGTTCTTTGGCGAACGGCGACGCCGGAGCCGCCGACCCTTCCGGCGGGTCCACCCACCGGCCGTCGGACTTGATCAGGGCGACAAGCTCTGTCACCCCCTGCTCCTGCGGCACGTTCTTGACCGGCGTGCGCCCCCGGTAGAGCGTGATGACGCCGCCGCCCTTGCCGACGTAGCCGTAGTCGGCATCGGCCATCTCCCCTGGCCCATTCACGATGCAGCCCATGACCGCGATATCCAGCCCGACCAGGTGGTTCGTCGCCGCCTTCACCAGACGCAGCACCGACGTCAGCTCGAACTTTGTCCGCCCGCAGGACGGACAGGCGATGAACTCCACCTTGGTCTTCCGCAGCCCCAGGGCCTGCAAGATGTCGTAGCAGGCCGGGATCTCGTTGATCGGGTCCTCCGACAGCGAAACACGGATCGTGTCCCCGATGCCTTCCGCCAGCAGTGTCCCGATGCCTGCCGTGCTCTTGATCCGGGCGTACTCGCCGTCGCCTGCTTCGGTGACGCCCAGGTGCAGAGGATAATCCATACCCAGGGCGGCCATGCGCCGCGCCATCAGCCGGTTTGCGGCCAGCATGACGGGAACGCGGGATGCCTTCAGTGAGATCACAATGTTCCGGTAGTCGTATGCCTCGCAGATCTGGATGTACTCCAGAGCGCTCTCGACCATGCCCTCGGGCGTGTCGCCGTGCATGACAGTCAGCCGCTCGGCCAGGCTGCCGTGGTTGACGCCGATCCGCATGGCGATGTCGCGCTCCTTGCAGACAGCGATGACCGGCCGCAGCGACTCCTCGATGGCCCCCCGCTCCTCGCGGACCTCGGCGTCGGTGTACTCGTCGGCCCGCCCGCGCGGCTTGCGGAAGACGAACAAGCCGGGGTTGATGCGGACTTTGTCCACGAACCGCGCGACGGCGACGGCGATGTCACTGCCCTGATGGTGGACATCGGCGACCAGCGGCACGGCGTAGCCGCGCCGCCGAACCAGGGCCTGAATCTCGCCCAGACAGTGCGCTTCGGCGAGGGTGGGGGTGGTGACGCGGACGATCTCACAGCCGGCCTCGTGCATGGCGATGATTTGCTCGACGCAGCCCGCAACGTTGCGGGTCTCCTCGGTGATCATGCTCTGTACGACGACGGGATGGCCGCCGCCGATGACGATGGGGCCGACACGCACCGCGCGGGTGGCGCGGCGCGGATAGCTGAGTTCGGGCAGGGGTGATTCCGGCATGACGTTCCTCCGATGCTTGTATTATACCCTCTCCGCGCCGCGCGCCCTTGCCCCGCAAATTTTTGTGGTTTAACTCGTTAAGACATGGTAAAATCATGTTATAATAAAGGAATCCCCATGGCAAGTGTGAGTGAGGCAACCAAAGAAGAGTCGAAAGAAGAGGCGAAAGAAGCGTCGGTCCTTTCTCTGTTCCGCAACCGGAGCTTTCTCTGGCTCTGGCTGGCCTACGTCATTTCAAACCTCGGCGACACCGCCCTGAGCATCGCCCTGCCCGTGACCGTCTACAACGCCACCAACAGCAAGGCGGCCCTCGGCTTCTCGATCATCTTCGGCACGCTGCCCGTTCTGCTGTTCGGTCTGGCCGGCGGCGTCTTCGCGGATCGCTGGAACCGGCGCCGCACCATGATCACGGCGGACCTCGGCCGCGCCCTCGCCGTCCTGCTGCTGCTGCTGATTCCCAGCACGCATTTCGCTCTCTCGGCCGTCCATGGCGCGGGCACGAAGACACTGTTCACCGCAAACGACCGCACACTGGTTTATGTCGCGTCGTTCCTCGTGGCCTCGTTCTCCTGCTTCTTTTCCCCGTCCCGCCAGAGCCTGTTGCCTGCCCTGCTGCCGCGCGAGAAGCTGCTCCAGGCGAATGGGCTGATGCTGTCGTCGAGTCAGGCGACCCTGCTGCTCGGTCCTGCCCTCGGCGGCATGCTGCTCCTCTGCTTTCACCCGCGCGGCGTCTTTCTCTTCGACGCGGCCACGTTTGTCGTTTCCGCCTTCTTCGTCCGCTTGATCGCGAACGTCACCCTGCCGCCGGGCAAGAAATCGGCGCGCGGCGTGACCGGAATGTGGCGGGATGCCGGGGAGGGCCTGCACTATGTTTGGAACAGCCGCGTCCTGCGCCCTTCCCTCGTGCTGCTGGCCCTGGTCGTCGTGGGGGGGGCCGTCTACAACACGCTGGAGTACCCGTTCGTCGTCGGCATCTGGCACGGCGGCATGACGCAGTATACCATCCTAGCTTGCTTGAGCGGTCTGGCGGCCGTACTCACCGGGCTGGCGACGGTCGGCCCGATCCGGTCCGCTCCGCCGGTATGCCTGATCGCACCCGGATTCGCCGGGATGGGGCTGACGGGGCTGGTCTTTGCCTTCTCCACGAACATCTACCTCGGCGGTGCCACGGTCTTCCTGATGACAGTCGCTAACACGTTTTCTAACCTGGGCCAGATGACCCTCTTCCTGGCGACCGCCCCAAATCACATCCAGGGGCGCGTCAGCGCCACCGTCGGCCTGGTCAACAAGGCTTCCATGGCGGTCGGCGCCGCCCTGGCCGTCCTGCTGACTTCCCTGTTCCCCACGAACGAGGCCCTGCGGCCCATCTTCAGCGGCTTCGGGGTCAGCTACATCCTGTGCGCGCTGCTGGCCTGGTTCCTGCTGGGGAGCCTGCCCCGCTCCGCCTTTGCGCCGCCGGCCCCGCCCGCCCCGCCGGACCCGCCCCGGCCCGCCTCACTCGCGCGCGCGGAGTTGTAATGATGTCCGCTTCCTCCGCCGACAACCCCGCCTTCGGCCCGGTCTCACCCTACTACGACGCCCTCATGTCCGGCGTTCCTTACCGCTTCTGGGTGGACTATCTGGAGCGCCTGTGGACGCTTCACGCCCGGACCCCACGCACCGTCCTGGACCTCGCCTGCGGGACGGGCACCGTGTCGCGCCTGCTGGCCGCCCGCGACTATGCGCCGACCGGCGTTGATCTGTCCGCCGCGATGCTCGACGTGGCCCGCCGCCGGACCTTGGAGGCGGGCCTGCCCATCCTCTTCCATGAGCAGGACGCCGCCGAGCTTGACCTGGGCGAGATGCGCTTTGATGCCGCCATCTGCCTCTTCGACAGCTTGAACTACATCCTGGAACCGGAGCGCCTCCGGGCCGCCTTCGCGCGGGTCTGCGCCCACCTCGCCCCCGGCGGCACCTTCACCTTCGACGTCAACACCGAATACGCCTTGGCCCAGGGCATGTTCAACCAGAGCTGTATGCGCCTGAGTGAGCCGCTGCGCTACCGCTGGCGCTCGCGCTACGATGCCGAAACGCGCCTGTGTACCGTCCGCATGGATTTCTCCTACGACCCTGGCACCGGTGTCCGCGAGAGCTTTTTGGAAGTCCACAAGCAGCGAGCCTACGGCAAAGACGAGCTGGCCGACTGGCTGCGCGCGGCGGGTTTCGCCGAGGTGACGGTCTACGACGCCTACTCGACCGACTCGCCCAAGAAGCGCTCCGACCGCTTGTTCTACTTCGCCGTTAAGCCGGACGAAGGCTGACGCTTCCCGCTACTCGCCGTTCTTCAGCCCCGCGCTGTCGGAGACCTCCTGGGCGAATCCGGCCCAGTCCCGATCCTCGCGGCCCCGAGCGACCATCGCCGTCAGCCGGTCGTGGACGAGGCTCGCCAGCGGCATCGGGACATGGCTGTTCTTGGCCTCTTGCAGAAGCAGGCCGAAGTCCTTGCGGATCAGCGACGGCACCGCCCCGATTGGCTGGTAGTGCTCGGCGGCGATCAGCTTCCCGTAGTTCTGGTAAACGGGGCAGGCGAACAGCGTGGACGAAAACAGTTCATAAACCGCCTGACGCGGGACGCCGTTCTTCTGGGCCAGCGTGAACGCCTCGCCCATCGCCTCGATAGCCGCCCCCAGCAGGAAGTTCCCGGTCAGCTTGACGACGTTGGCCGCGCCCGCATCCTCGCCGAAGTCATAAACCCCTTGGCCCATCGAGTCCAGAACGGACCGGATGCGCGCCTTGGCGCTCTCCGGCCCCGAGGTCGCGATCCACAGTTTTTGAGCCGCCGCCGCATCGGGCTTTCCAAACACGGGCGCGGCGACGTAGTGCGCCCCCAGGGCGGCATGGCGCTCGGCCAGCCGCCGCGACAGCTCTGGCGAGATGGTGCTCATGGAGACATGAACGCCGCCCTCGCCCAAGGCCTGCCCGAAGCCGTTCTCCCCGAAGGCCACTTCCTCCACCGCCTGGTTGTTCGTCAGCATCGTGACAACGATGCCGCCCGTCTGGACCGCCCCAGCAGGCGTCTCCGCTCGTTCCGCGCCCTGCTCCACTAGTCCGTCCGCCTTTTCGCGCGTGCGGTTATAAACGCGCATCCCGAAGCCGGCCTTCAGGACGTTCGCCGCCATCGCCGACCCCATGCCGCCCAGTCCGATAAACCCGATCGTTTCGTTCGTCTCGCTCATGATACTCTCCTTGAACCGTCACAAGGATATACCCAGGAACGCCGCCCGCACCGCCGGCTTAACGCCCGCCCTCGCGGGTGCGATTGTGTCACCAATCCGATGAGGGAAATCGTACAAATCCCGTAGAGATCAAAGAGCACATGGAAGTGGCCGGCAGCAGGTACGTCGGCATCGTGGACCACCTCGGCGGCGACCGCATCAAGCTGACTCACCACGATTCGCAGGCGCGCGGCCAGCACCACTTTCTGCCCCTCTCCGCCGCCATGTCCATCGGCGAGTTCGTCACCCTGCCCCTGACCGTCGACGAAGCCGAGTCGCAGTGGCAGACCGAGTAGGCACCCGTTCAACGATGCATCCAGACAGACAAAAGCCGTGCCGTCTTTCACAGACGCTGCACGGCTTTTTGCTGTCCCCTCTGCCCCACTTACGGCAGCAGTCCCCACCGTTTCAGCAGCAGGGGCATGGCGATCCCCTGGACGATCACCGAGAAAGCCACCACGCTGAAGGTAGCGATCACGATCTGGCCCCGATAAGCCAGGTCCGGCGGCAGGCTCAGGGCCAGTGCGAGGGCCAGCGCACCGCGCATCCCACCCCAGAACAAGGCGTGCTGGTGGCGCGCGCTGATCCGCAGACGCGAGCGCGCGAACAGGGCGCAGAGCGGGTAGACCGTCAGGGCGCGGCCCGCCCAGACCAGCGCGACGGCGACGGCGATGGGAACGATCCCCAGGGCGGAAAAGGCGACGGCGGCGTCGCCCTGGCCGATCAGCAAAAAGATGAGGGAGTTGGCGACGAAGGCGGCGAAGTCCCAGAATGCGATGACGACTTCGCGCCCGCGCTCGGTGAAAAAGGGCGAGTCGCCCGCATGCAGCGCCCCGACGTTGCCCATCACCAAGCCCGCCGTCACCGTCGCCAGAACGCCCGAAACGTGGAAATGGTCGGCCAGCAGGAACGAGCCGTAAGCCGCCGCCGCCGTCAGGGCCGTCTCGACCAGGTGGTCGGCCGTGGGTCGCCCCGCCAATGCGACCGCCGCGCCGCCGCACAGGGCGCCGGCGACGATGCCGCCCCCCGTCGCCGTCAACAAGGGAAGCCAGCCCGCGTGTCCCGCTGCGCCCCCGCCTTGGGCATAGGTGACGGCCAGGGTGAACAGGACGGCGGCCACGCCATCGTTGAGCAGGCTCTCGGCTTCGACTAACAGCCGGAGCCGCCCGACAATGCCGCTCTCCTTGAAGGTCGCCAGGACCGAGACCGGGTCGGTCGCGGCGATTAGAACGCCAAAAATGAGCGCGGCGGGCCAGGGCCAATGCGCCAGCAACGCCATCCCCGCCGCCACGGCCAGGGCGGAGATGACCACGCCTGTCGTCGCCAGCGTCAGGATCGGCAGGGCGTCCCGCTTTAATTCGGCCCAGGATAGACTTAAAGCCGCTTCAAACAGCAGCGGCGGCAGCAGGGCGCTGAACAGCAGGTGCCCAGTCAGCGCCGTTTCAGTGTGGACGTGCGCCAGGGCCAGGGCCGTTCCCGCCGCCACCAGGCCGACCGTATAAGGCACCCGCAGGCGCCGCGATGCTAGGGCGACGAGGGTCGCCACGATCAGCAGTAGCGTGATGCTGTAGACGGTCAATGCGCCCCACGGCCTCTCAGACAGCACGGGGGTTGCCCCAATAAAATCTCAGTCCCGTGGTGGGTCTCTACGGCCGGCACGTCGCCACTCCCCCTCAAGACTCCCTCTCGAGCAGAGACCCGTACTTCTCGGCGACGACCCGGCGCTTCACCTTCAGAGTCGGCGTCAGCTCGCCTCCCTCCTGCGAGAATGCGTGGTCAATCAGCGCGACGCGCTTGACCTTCTCGAAGTCGGCAAGCTCCTTGGAGAGCTTGTCGATCTCGGACTTGACGAACTTGCGCGCGCCCGAGTCGGCGATCAAAGCCTCGTTCGTCTTCAGCTCCTTCCCCTGGTCCTTGGCCCACGTTTTGAGGGCGTCGAAGTTCGGGACGACGAGTGCGCCGACCGACCCGGACCCGTCGCCGAGCAGGACCACTTCGGTGATGAGCGCAGAACGCTTCAGCATGTTCTCGATGGGCTGAGGGGCGACCTTCTTGCCGTTCGCCAGCACCAGGATGTCCTTCTTGCGGTCGGTGATCTTGACGTACCCCTGCGTGTCTATCTCGCCGATATCGCCGGTATGGAACCAGCCTTCGGCGTCAATGACCTCGGCGGTCGCCTCGGGGTTGTTCCAGTAGCCGCGCATGACGGTCGGGCCTTTGACCAGGATCTCGCCGTCGTCCGCCGTTCTGACCTGGACGTTGAACATGGGTGGGCCGACCGTGCCGACCTTGACGCGGCCCGACTGGTTGGCCGTCGCCGCTGCCGTGGTCTCGGTCAGTCCCCAGCCCTCCAGGATGGGGATGCCGATGGCGAGGAAGAAGTGGGCGGTCTTCGGGGTCAAGGGGGCACCGCCACTGACGAAGAACTTCAAGTGCCCGCCGAAGCGCGCCCGGATCTTGGACAGTATCAGCTTGTCGGCGACGAGGTGGCGCAGGAACAAGAGCGGGCCGACGGACTTGCCCGCGTTGTGCTTGCGCGAGGCCGCGTCGCCGACCCCGAGCGCCCAGTAAGTCAGCGTCTTGCGCCGCTCGGGCAGCTTTTTGATGCCGTCCGAGGCCCGGTCGTGGATGCTCTCGTGGACACGTGGGACGCACTGCATCACGGTCGGCTCCAGCTCGGCCAGGTTGTCCATCAGCTTGAAGATGCTGTCGTTGAAGCGCGTGTGCGCCCCCTGCGTGATGGCGAGGTTGTAGGTGACGCGCTCGAAGACGTGCGAGAGCGGCAGGAACGACAGGAACACGTCGTTGGGCGGCTGGAACTGCGGGAATTGGTGATTGGCGGCGTCCAGGGCCGCCGTCATGTTGCCCTGCGTCAGCATCGCGCCCTTGGGGTTGCCGGTCGTCCCCGATGTGTAGACGAGGCTCATCAAGTCATCGGGTCGGATCGCATCGCGCCGTGCCTCGAAGCTCTCTTCAACGGGCGCCATTGCGCCCGCCTCAATGACCGAGGCCAGCGAAAGGACGCCGTCTTTGGCCGCCGCCTCGTCTAAGGCGACGACATGGATGAGCGCAGGGGCCGACTCGCGCGTCTGTGCCACCTTTGCGGTCTGCTTGGCGTTCTCAGCGACGACCATCTTCGCGCCGCTGTCGGACAGGATATGCGCGATCTGCGAGGCGGGCAGGGTGGGATAGACCGGCACCGAGACCGCCCCGGCCGCGAGTGTCGCTAAATCCAGGATGGCCCACTCGGGCCGGTTCTCGGACAGGATCGCCACCCGGTCGCCTTTCTCAATGCCCAAGGCGCGCAGGCCGAGCGAAACCTGACGCACGCGGGCGGCGAGGTCCCGGTAGGTCAGTGTCTCCCACGTCTTGCTGCCGTGCGGCTTGCTGGAAAGCGCGGGCCGGTCGGAGTATAAGCGTGCCGCCTTGGCGAAGCGCGTGTTGACGGTGTCAAAAGTCTCGGGCATGAGGGGCTTCTCCGGGGGTCCGTTCATACGGAGGGTTTGAAGACTAGAATAGCAAACTGCGGCACGAATGTCAAGAGAGGCGGGCCGAAATCATGCCCGGCCCGTGGCCGCTCCTGCACTTGCGGGCTTCCAGGCCCGCGTCGCGAGGTAAGACGGGAAGAACTCCGCCAGCGGGTCGCCGCGCCGCTTGTCCTCGTACAGCCCCGTCACCACGAACCCCGCGTCCGTCTGCCCGCCGATCTGATCTTCCAGGCTGTGACTGAATTCCAGCGGCGCGTCCGCGCCGAACGCCGCCGCCCGCTCCGCCTCCGACATGCTGCCCGTGTCGGAGTACGGCAGCTTGTATTTGACCTCGAAGACGCCCCGGTCGGCCTGGATGCGGTCGAAAACATAGGAGTCCGGGTTGAGGAAGCCCGTCAGTAGGAGGCCGCCCGGACGCAGGACGCGGAACGCCTCCCGCCAGACGGGGCGGATGTCCGGGACAAACAGGTTCGAGACCGGGTGGACGATGAGGTCAAAAGCGGCCTCGCCGAACGCGCTCAGGTCGGCCATATCCCCTTGAACCGTCGCCAGCGACAGGCCCTCGCGGTCCGCGACGAGCCGGTCCTGCCTCAGTTGGTTCGGGGAGTTGTCGAACACGGTGACGTTCGCGCCCGCCGCCGCCAGGAGCGGCCCCTGCTGCCCGCCGCCGGAAGCGAGGCACAGGAC
>JANOOM010000251.1:0-2247 GCA_031421335.1 Armatimonadota bacterium | reverse complement strand
CCCTCTCCCGCTTGTGGCCCCCTCGTAGGAACGGGGCGGGGTGAAGAGAGGGGGTGCCGAACACCTACACGGCGCGGGCGGCGCGCAGAAGCCAGGCGGCGAGGGCGGCGCGGCGCGTTGACATCTGACTCTCGACGTCGGCGTGGGAGAGGGGGGCGTCGGAAAGCAGGCCGGTGCCGTAGTTGGTGGCGAGGGCGACGCCGGCGTAGGGCAGGCCGGCCTCGCGGCAGAGGATGGCCTCGGGCGCTCCCGTCATGCCGACGACGTGGGCGCCCCAGGCGGCGAACAGACGGACCTCGGCGGGGGTCTCGTAGCGCGGCCCGGAGACGCACAGGTAGGTGCCACGCGGGTGGACGTTCGGGGCCAGGGCGGGGTCCACCGAACCAAGGAGGGCGGCGCGCAGGCCGGGGTCGTAGGGATGGACGAAGTCGGTGTGACGGACGTCGCCCGGCTCGCCGAAGAAGGTCATGACCTCGCCTTTGGTCAGGTCAAGGAAGTCGTCTAGTATCACGAGGTCGCCGGGGGCGATCTCGGGGCGCAGGGAGCCGGCGGCGGCCGTGGCGAAAACGGCATCGGCGCGCAGGGCGCGCAGGGCGGCGATGTTGGCTCGGTGATTGATGCGGTGCGGCGGCAGGCGGTGACCTGCCCCGTGGCGGGCCAGGAACAGCAGCTCGCGCTCTTGCCCGAGGTCCGCGCGCGTGAAGGAGGCCGGCCCGTAGGGCGTCTCGATCGTTTCGGGCGTCCCTGCTACCAGGGCCTCGCCGAAGCCTGTCCCACCGATGATCGCGATGCGCCTCATTGACAAACCCTCCCTCCGCGTGATACACTGCCCGCCGTGAGAGACACGCGCGCAGGCGAACGCCCCCATTCCAGAGCTTATTCTTTAGCCTATTCTTTAGCCTATTCTACACCATCCGCGCGCTCGTGGCAAGGGCGCCTGCTCGTCTCCGGCTTTCTGCTGCTGCTGACGGCGGTCTACTTCTGGCCGCAGATCGTCCAGGGCCGCGTCCTGTACTGGGGGGACATCGGGCTGTACTTCGCGCCGATGGAGGGCTTCCTGCGCGAGAACCTGCGGGCGGGGCGAGTCCCGTTGTGGAACCCTTTGATCTACTGCGGCACCCCTTACGCGGGCAACCCGCAGGCGTGGCCGCTGTACCCGGTGACAGCCCTGCTGCCGTTCGTGTCGGCGTCTTATTTCCTGAGTTTGACGGTCGCGCTGCACGTCTGGCTGGCGGGAGTCGGGACGTTCCTGTTCGCGCGGCGGGCGCTAGGTGTCGGGCGCGTGGCGGCGTTGCTTGCGGCGATCACGTTCATGTTCGGCGGGCAGCTCGTGTCCAAGGAGCAGTTCCCGAACATGGTGCAGGCATCTGCCTGGCTGCCCTGGGTGCTGTGGGCGCTGGACGGACTTTTGCGCGGGCGGCGCGTCCGGAACGCTTTGGTGCTGGGGCTGGTCCTGGGACTGCAGCTGCTGGCGGCCCACGCGCAGATGACGCTGCTGACTCTGTATCTGGCGGTGGCCTGGGGGGTATTCGTGCTGCGGCGGGAGGGCGCCCCCAAGAATGGGGGAGCCGGAAAAGAGCTGGGGAAGAGGGCGCAGCAAGCAGCGCCCCGACCGGCCATTCCTTTCCGACTCCGGCTCCCCCAGGATTGGGGGCGGGGGGGGCTTCTCCTTCTCTCCGGGGTCGTGGCGGTGGGGCTGGCGGCGGGGCAGATCCTGCCGGCAGTGGCGCTGTTCCGGGATGCCTCCCGGCAGAAGCTCTCGTTCCACGTCGTCAACCGCTTTTTCCTGCCGGACCATCAGCTCGGGAATTTCGTGCTGCCGCACCTGCACGGGAACCCGTACTGGGGGGACTGGACCGCGCGCGGCAATTTTTGGGAAACGTGCTGTTATGTCGGCTGGCTGTCGTTCGGCCTGGCGCTTTGGGGCGGTGTGCAGGCCTGGCGCAGGGGGGGAATGACGGCGGCGCGGTTCTGGACGGGCGTCTTCGGGTTCGGCCTCTGGATGGCGCTGGGCGGGAAGGGCGGTCTGTATTATTTGGCATATTTCGTCCTTCCGGGCTTCCGGGCCTTCCACGATCCGGCGCGGTGCCTGCTTTGGGCGTGTTTCGCGCTGTCACTGCTGGCGGGGTATGGATGGGAGCGGATTGCCCCCCCCGCCCCCAAGAATGGGGGAGCCGGAAAAGAGCAGGGGAACAGGGCGCAGCAAGCAGCGCCCCTACCGGCCAGTCCCCTTCGGCTCCGGCTCCC
>JANOOM010000250.1:0-10022 GCA_031421335.1 Armatimonadota bacterium | reverse complement strand
TGGGTGCCAACTCCCAACGATTGGAGCATTAGGCAAACCTTCACCACGTTGTGCTGGGAGACGAGGCCGCTGGGCAGGTACGCCACGCAACCAACGCAATAGTTGATGCTCTGCCATTTCGACTTCTGCCGCGTCGCTGGCGGCCCGCAATGCTTCTTGGTGCCTATAAGCGCAACATTGCCCTTCCTCTGCCTCCGGACGGTATGGAGCCGAAAGAGACGTACCACTCCTCGAACTTTTGGATCACTGGGAAGCGTCCTCTGCGGCTCTGTGGCTCGACTTGGCAGCAGGGCAATCGTCTATGAATGTTGTCATCGAACGCCTGTCCGTTCTCCCGTAGGAGCGGACTGCGGCGCGGTGAGACGAAGGCAGCTCCCTCTGCTTTTTCTGAACCTATTTTGTCCGGCATCCCGCGACGGCGGGGCTGAAAGTCACTAAAGAGCGAACAGGCGTTTGACCAAAAATCTATATGCAATCGCCCTGGGCTTGGAAGCCCTAGGTGACAGCCTGGGAAACTATTCGTTTCCCGTTCTTGGGCCACTTACGGCGCTCCAAATGCTCGTTTTAGGGCAGGCGCACATAGCTTATCACACGCGAAAAATCGAAAGAGTCAAACGTGAACCGGCATTCCCGAAAACGTAGCAGCGAAGGCTAAAAAGCAGAATTATGAGAACATCTTGATAAACATGTCGTTTGGCATAGCAAATGCCACGCTGATTGCCCTACTACTAACCGGACCTGCGCCGATGCTGGCAACCCCGCCCTCAGTCGAAAATGCGCCCAAGCAAGCCCTCTTACCGGCTGCAACCCGCAGGATGCCAAACCCCACTTCTTCTGCTCCGGCAGTCAGCGCTGGCATGAGAATGCCGAAGGCTATAGGAGTGCCGAGCATGGCCGCGATGCCAATGAAAGGCGTTTTTGGGAATTGGCCCGCCAGCCGTGAAGGCTCCGGCACGTCCTGGCTCCCCGCCTCCTCCCCCATGTACGGCTACGCCCAGATGCAGAACGGCAACATGCTGATGCTGCATGGGGCGATCGCCCCGCGCTACGTCAACGCCGGCTCCAAGCGCGGCGACCGGCGCTTCGACGCCCCGAGCTGGTTCATGGGCATGGTCAGCCACCCGCTCGACGCCCGCTCCCAGGTCGGCGTTCGCGCCATGGTCAGCCTCGACCCGATCATCGAAGGGGGCTACGGCTACCCCGACCTGTACGCGACCGGCGAGACCTGGCACGGGCAGCCCCTGCACGACCGCCAGCACCCGCATGAACTCGTCAGCGAACTGTCCGCCGCCTACTCGCGCCGGCTGGGGGGCGGCAACTCTGCCTACCTCTACGTCGCCGACCCCGGCGAGCCGGCCCTGGGGCCGCCCGCGTTCATGCACCGGGTCATTGGCTACGACTACATGCCCGCGCCCATCGGCCACCACTGGGAGGACGCCACCCATATCCTGTTCGGCGTGGCGACGGTCGGTATCAACCTCGGCGGCAGGTTCAAGGCCGAAGCCAGCAAGTTCACTGGGCGTGACCCCAACGAGAACCGCTACAACTTCGACAAGCCGCGCTTCGACTCGGAGAGCGCCCGCCTGTCCTTCAACCCGGACGCCAACGACGCCTTCCAAATCTCGCAGGGCTTCATCTACAGCCCCGACGGCACGAACGTCAACCAGCATCGGACGACGGCCTCGTGGCTCTACAACAGGTCTCTGGGGGCCGACGCCAACTTCTCCACGTCGCTGATCTATGGGCAGAACGTGGAAACGCAGGGCTACGGCAAGACGAACGCTTATCTGGCCGAGGCCGACTATCAGCACAGCGCCGACACGGTCTTCGCCCGCATCGAAAACGTGCAGAAGACCGGCAAAGACCTGGTGCTGGCGGACGCGCTCCAGTACGACAAGTACACCCTGGGCACCTACACGGCGGGCTACATCCGCGACCTGACGCACGGCAAGGGCGTCGACACCGGCCTGGGCGCGGCAGTGACGGCGGACACGAACCCGTCGTCGCTGAACTCCTACTACGGCTCCGGGACACACGTCGGGTTCGAGATATTCTTCCGCTTCCGCCCCTCGCGGATGGGCGGAGGCGACGGCTCGGTCAACATGCGCGGCATGGATATAAGCACATCCCGGCGCTAGGGCGCAGAAAGAGAAGACAAGGCCATGGAAACGATGCCCCCTCAAATTTTCTGGCTGTGGCGCAGCCTCTACGAGTCGGCGGCGATGTTCTGGGAGGTCCTGTGGGCGCTCGTCCTCGGCTTTGCTGTCTCCGCCCTGCTGCAAGTGTTCGTCAGCAAGGAGCGCATGACGAAGACTTTAGGCCGGGCGGGGCTGCGCGAGATGGCCCTGGCGACCGCCTTGGGCGCGGCCTCCTCCTCCTGCTCCTATGCCGCCGTGGCGGCGGCCCGGACCGCTTTCCAGAAGGGGGCGGCACTGGCGCCGACGCTGGCCTTTATGTTCGCCTCCACCAACCTCGTCTTCGAGCTGGGGTTCGTCCTGTGGCTCCTGATGGGCTGGCAGTTCGTGCTGGCCGAGACCGTCGGCGCGTTCGTCCTGATCGCCGTCATGTGGCTCCTGGTCACGCTGACGCTGCCGCGTGGCCTGGAAGACGAGGCGCGCGCCCACGAGGAGAACGGCGCGGGGGGACACGATCACTCCTCCCACGGCAGCATGAACGGCGGTATGGGGGTCGGCAGGCTGCGGGCTGTCGCGGACGCCTTCGCCATGGACTGGAGCATGATCTGGAAGGAAATGCTTATCGGATTCGTCATCGCCGGCCTTCTGGCCGTGCTGGTGTCGAACGGGACCTGGCGGACGCTGTTCCTGACCCACTCCGGCTCCCCGGCCCTGCGTCTCCTGGAGAACGTCATCGTCGGACCACTGATCGCTGTACTGTCCTTCGTCTGCTCCATCGGGAACGTCCCGCTGGCGAGTATCCTGTGGTCGGGCGGCATCTCCTTCGGCGGCGTGATCGCCTTCATCTATGCCGACCTGATCATCGTCCCGCTTATCATCGTCTACGGCAAGTATTACGGGCGCCGCGCGGCCGTCTACATCACGCTCGTCTTGTTCGCCTCCATGGTGGTTGCGGGGCTGGTCGTGGACCTGCTGTTCGGCGCCCTGCACCTGATCCCGATCGGCCCGCGTCCGGCTTCGGCGCTCTCGCAGGCGCACTTTGCCTGGAACTACACGACTTGGCTGGACCTCCTGGCCCTCGCTGTCGCCCTCTTCCTCGCCGCCGCCCACCTCCGGGGTGCGAACGCGATGACGCACGAGCACCACCACTGACGCGCCCCCGCCGATTGACAGCCCCGGTCCCAAGTCGGGTATACTGAATGGAAAAGTTCGGGAGGGGCCGATTTGGAACAGACCATCATGCTAGGGGGGAACAAGAAAGCGCGCCGCGCTTACGGCTTCGACGAGGTCGCGCTTGTCCCCTCCGCCCTGTCCGTGGACCCGCGCGACGTGGATACCGCCTGGACTCTGGGGAGGCACCGGTTCGCCATCCCCATCGTCGCGAGCGCCATGGACGCTGCTGTCAACCCCCGCGTCGCCGCCGAGATGACCCGTCTCGGCGGCTTCGCTGTCTTGAACGCCGAGGGACTCCAAACCCGCTACGAGGACGCCGAGGGTATCCTGCAAGAGATCGCCGAAGCCGGGCCGGAGGGTATCATCGAGAAGATGCAGAAGATCTACGCTGCCCCCGTCCGCGACGATCTGCTCGCCCGCCGCATCCAGGAGATCAAGGCCCTCGGCGGCTTCGCCGCCGTCGCCGCCATCCCGCCGAACGCCCCCCGCCTGGCCGCCGTCGCCGTGGAAGCGGGCGCCGACTTGTTCGTAGTGTCGAGTCAGGTCGCCACCGCCCGGCACTTCTCCACCCACGCCGAGACCGTGGACCTCGCCCGCTTCTGCCGCGACTCGCCCGTGCCGGTCATGGTCGGCAACTGCGTCTCCTTCCAGGGCGCGAGCGAGCTGATGGAGGCCGGCGCTTCGGCCCTGCTCGTTGGGGTCGGGCCGGGCGCCATCTGCACCACCCGTACCGTGTTGGGCATCGGTGTCCCCCAGGTCACGGCCGTCGCCGACTGCGCCGCCGCCCGTGACCTCTACCACGAGCGGACCGGCCGCTACGTCCCGCTGCTCGCCGACGGCGGCATCAAGAACGGCGGCGACCTGGCGAAAGCCATTGCGGCCGGTGCGGACGCCGTCATGCTCGGGTCATCGGTCGCCGCCTGCTCCGAGGCGCCCGCCCCCGGATACTCCTGGGGCATGGCGATGTCCAACGCCGACCTGCCGCGTGGGACCCGCATCAAGGTCAGCGTCATGGGGACGCTGCGCGAGATACTGCTCGGCCCCGCCCACCGCGACGACGGCACCATGAACCTCGTCGGCGCCCTGCGCCTCTCCATGGCAACCTGCGGCGCTCTGACCCTCCGCGAGATGCAGCAGGCTGAGATGGTCGTCGCCCCCCAGATCCAGACCGAGGGCAAGTCCATGCAGCGCGCCCAGCACGTCGGGCAGGGGCGATGACACTGCGATAACACTGCGATGACCTGATATGCTGCTCATATCATCCATTTGACCAGGTTCCTGGACGGTGTTCAAGACAGCTACCCAGTCTGGGAGAACATCGTACTTAATCAACGTTGCAACGTCTGATGAAGCATACAGGATCGCTAGCTCGCGTCCAACAGGCCATTGAGACTGTTGAGCAGGCTGAGAATCTGTAAGACATCCTGAATCTGATCAAAATGCAGGGAGGCGGTCGCTATTACCGCATCCGCGTCGGGGATCACCGGCTGGGCCTGAGCATCATGGACAATATCGTCGTTTTCGTGCGGTGCCTGAACCGGAGCGAGATCTACAAGAACTTCCCATAAGACGGGATGAAGCGGGACAACAGAAACAATGCTATGTAATTTTGCGATAACGAACTCTTCTCCGACACTCGCCGAGTGGGGGCAGTCATGTCTCTGACCCCCCAGCACCAGGACCAGCCGGTCCTCACCAACTATGCCCCGCGCGGCGCCTCGGTCGGCGGGGACGGCATGACGCCGCCGCAGCTCGTTCTCATCCTGGACTTCGGCGCCCAGTACACCCAGCTCATCGCCCGGCGCATCCGGGAGTGCCACGTCTACTGCGAGATCCTGCCCTACGACACGCCTCTGGATGCCATCAAGGCGCGCGGGGCCGTCGGCCTGATCCTGTCCGGCGGGCCGTCCTCCGTCTACGATGAGGGGGCGCCGCAGATAGACAAAGCCATCTATGACCTGGGCTTGCCGATTTTGGGCATCTGCTACGGCATGCAGGCCATGGCGCACGACCTCGGAGGCCGAGTCTCAGCGGCGACCCTCAAAGAGTTCGGCAAGACGCGCCTGGACGTGCTGGACCCGACCGTCCTATTCGAGGGCCTGAACCCCGAACTTGTCTGCTGGATGAGCCACGGCGACACCGTCGAATCCCCCCCGCCTGGATTCACCATCGCCGCCGCCACCGACAACTGTCCCTGCGCGGCCATGTACGACGCCGAGCGCCGCTTCTACGCCGTCCAGTTTCACCCCGAAGTCGTCCACACCCCCTGGGGCACTGAGGTCATCCGCGGCTTCGTCGAGAAGGTCTGCGGCACCCAGGGGCTGTGGCACATGGAGAGCTTCGTCGAGCAGCAGGTGCGCCTTATCCGCGAGCAGGTCGGCACCAGCCAGGTCGTCTGCGGCCTGTCCGGCGGCATTGACAGCTGCACCGTCGCCGCCCTGATGCACAAGGCCATCGGCGACCAGCTCGTCTGCATCTTCGTCAACCACGGACTGCTCCGCAAGGGCGAGGCCGAGGACGTCCAGCGCCGCTTCGCCGCCGCCTTCAACATCAACCTGATCACCGTGGACGCCGAAGAGCGCTTCCTACGCCGCCTGGCCGGCGTCATTGATCCCGAGCAGAAGCGCAAGATCATCGGCGAGGAGTTCGTGCGCGTCTTTGAAGAAGAGTCCCGCAAGCTCAAAGACGCCGACTTCCTGGCCCAGGGCACCCTCTACCCCGACGTCATCGAGTCGGGCAGCGGCAAGGCCGCCAAGATCAAGACCCACCACAACGTCGGCCTGCCCGAAGACATGCACTTCAAGCTGGTCGAGCCGCTGAGGTTTCTCTTCAAAGACGAGGTCCGCGCCGTCGCCGAAGAGCTTGGCCTGCCCTCCGACCTCGTCTGGCGCCAGCCCTTCCCCGGCCCCGGCCTCGCCATCCGCATTTTAGGCGAAGTCACCAAAGACCACCTGGACCTGCTGCGCTCCGCCGACTGGATCATCATTGACGAGATCAAGCGCGCGGGCCTGTACCGCAAGGTCTGGCAGTCCTTCGCCGTGCTCATCCCCACCAAGAGCGTCGGAGTTATGGGCGACCAGCGTACCTACGCTTACCCGATAGTCATCCGCGCCGTCACGAGCGAGGACGCCATGACGGCGGACTGGGCGCGGCTGCCCTACGAGGTCCTGGACCGAATCTCCAGCCGCATCGTGAACGAGGTACCCGGCGTCAACCGCGTCGTCCTGGACATCACCAGCAAGCCCCCCGCGACGATTGAGTGGGAGTAGAGCGAGACATCAGGAGGATAAAGCGATATGCCACGGAAGGTGATGGACGATTACGCAGGAACCTCCCGGGAGGCGGCGCAAGAACACAAAACGCTCGCCGTCGAACTTCACGCCGCCGGGCGGTATGTGATGGCTCAGTATGTTGCGGGGCTGGCCGTCGAGTGCATCTTGCGCGCGTACCAATATCGCCTCAACCCAGTCTTCAGCGGGAGACACGATTTGCAAGCCCTCTACCGGGACGCACAGTTTGCTTCAGTAGTGTCTCCCGGTGAGGAGCAAAAGGTCACTGCGGCATTAACTGAGGTCGCGCGACGATGGAGTAACAGCCACCGCTACCGCTCTGAGAGGGCCTTGCGCTTGTTCCTCCGCCGAGCTAACCTCGGTCAGACAGGCAAGTTCGTCCGCGAGAGCAGCCGGCGGATCGTTGATGCCGCTATCGTGATCGTTGACCAGGGGGTGCTCAGATGGACCGTTTAAGACAACAACTGGAGCAGTGGCTTCCCGAGCAGTTCCCGCACGCCGAGATCAGGCTGGACCTCGTACGGCGCGGCCAGAAGATCGGCGGCATCCTCGCCTGGAACGGCTTCGCCGGCCTCGAACCCATTGACCGCCAGGGCCTGCTCTGGCGCGCTCTCCAGGCGCGCTTCGGCCGCGAGGACCAGTTGGGCATCTCGTCCATCATCACGCTGACGCCCGCCGAGTACGCCGTCTACCGCGAGCCGCAGATGGCGTGACCGGCACCCCAGCCGAGGAGAAGGAAACGAGCGATGACGTTGGAGGAGCGCGTGACCGCGCTGGAATCACAGGTGGCGCAACTGCTGGCCGAGAGTCAGGCAAAAGGCGCTGATGTCCCTTGGTGGCAGCGGCACTACGGCGCCTTCCAGAACGATCATATCTATGATGAGGCCATGCGCCTCGGCGCGGAATACCGCCGCTCTCAGCCGACGGCAGCGGACGAAATCGAAGCGCTCGAGAAGGCAGGCATCTATGTCCCCCTCCCTGATGGACAGTGACCACGGCTGCACAGTAGGTCCTAATGCAGACTGAACGTCCGACCCCAGTCATCCCTGACGACATCCGCGCCGTCATGGACACCCTCGCCGCCACCTATCACGGGCGCGGCGCGGTGGAACTCGGCGACCCCTACAAAGTCCTCGTCGCCACCGTCATCTCCCAGCGGACGCGCGAGGAGCAGACCGCGCCCGTCTCCGCCCGCGTTTTCGCCCGCTACCCCGACATCCCCGCCCTCGCCGGCGCCGAAGAGCCGGAGTTGTACGACCTCCTGCAAGGCAGCGAGTACCGCGAGGAGAAAGCCCCCCGCCTCATCACCATGGCCCGGCTGTTGCGCGACGAACACGGCGGCGCGGTCCCGGACACGGTAGAGGCCCTGCTGACCCTCCCCGGCGTCGGGCGCAAGACGGCCAACTGCGTCCTGATCTACGCCTTCAGCAAGGCCGCCCTCTGCGTGGACACGCACATGCACCGCATCACGAACCGCCTGGGGTGGGTGACGACCAAGACGCCTGACGCCACCGAGAAGGCATTAGAAAAGGTCATGCCGCAGGACCTCTGGGCCGGCTCCAACCGCCTGTTCTTGCAGCACGGCCGCGCCCTCTGCCTGCCCTCCGTCCCGATTTGCAGCCGCTGCCCTGTGCGTAAGGGGTGCGCCTACGGGCAGGACACCGGGGCAAAGAAACGGTGAGGCACATCAGATGGGGAAAACTGCGTCGAATCGCTCCAGTAACCTGCGGATCATGTCAATCAGTTGAGTGCCGTCACCCGAGCTTTGTAGCTCAATCAGGATCGAAAACTCCTGGGCGGCGGGCGTCTGCCATACTTGCGCGAGGCGCGAGTCTCTCGCCTCCCATGGGTACTCCACATTCGGCCCGCCTGAGTTCTTCGGGACATCGGGATGGAGGGCCTCAATCTCGTGGAACAAACGGGCGCTGCGGTCAAGGAACTCGCGGAACGTCGAGAAGTTTGGGTAGCCCAATGCTCGTGCCACGTCACGCCGCTTCAAGTGGTGACGCAGCAAAGAAAATGCTTCATGCGTGTAACCGGGATCGTCTCTGGCCCTCTGTAAAGCGGCCTTGGCCAGCTTCTCCATAGACATTTGAAGGTAATGGCCCGGATGGCACGCCGGGACCTGATCCCGATCTTGCTGGAGGAGAAGTTCAAAGACCCGAAAATCGCTGACCGCCTGTGCCAAAAACGCTTCACTCTTGGTCATCAAGCCGCACTTGCTGAACGTTTCGGAGAGACCAGCCCTCCGGCAGCGCGAGTGAACCGCTCAGGACGTTGGCCCAATCTTGAATGGAAACCAGAGCGACGGCACTTGCAAATGGGAAATCCGCAGACCTCCCAAATCTGATTGGCCGCACCGCGTCTGTTGCTGGGAAGCGATCACTGACTTCGACCAGCCGCACCACCAGACCCTCCGGATCGGGAAAAGAGTAAGCGGCAAAGCCTGCGTCCCCCCGTTCCCGATGCCAGTTGGCCAGCAGCAGGACGGCGTCCTCATAGTGGCGCGGGATGGCCTCTAAGTTGAGCATAATCACATTCTCCTAAAAAGAGTATACCGTCAACAAGGAACCTATTGCACAAGGACAACAACCGCCTCTTCTTGTGGCCTGGCCGCGCCCCTTCGCTTGCCCTCAATCCCGATTTGCAGCCGCTGTCCTGTGCGTCAGAAGTGCGCCTACGGTCAGGACGGCCAGATGAGAAAGCGTTAAATCTCCTCTTGCGCGGCCCGCTTATCAACCTCCTGGATGAACTCGTTTTTGCCGTCCATGTACGCCTCGATGTCGTTCGGGTGCTGCGCCACGAGTTCGCGTTTCAGGTCGCTGTATTCTTGAGCCGTTTCGGGATGAGCGATCATGTAGTCGCGGAAGGCCAGGTGCCGGGCGATCTGCGGCGAGCCGTCCTCGAAGGCATGGACCTGGTGCGTCCTGTCCCCGTGCTTATCGTCCCGGCGGAAGAATCGCCGCCCCGCAATGCCATACTCGCCCCGTGCTTCGTAGCCAAGCGCCTCCATCTCCAGCTGCTTTTCGTCCAGCGCTGCGAGGTCTTGGATTACGAGCAGCAGATCAATGACGGGCTTGGCGTAGATGCCGGGAATGGCCGTGCTGCCACATGATGCACGGCCACGGCGTTGCTCCCTGCGGCGGCGCTGATGCGCCCCGCCTCCTGCCGGAACTCCTGCCGCCAGTTTGGATCATGGGGAACCATGCGTACTCTCATTCGCGTCTCCTTCTACATGATGCAGCACCCGAGTTTATTAAAATGGGGCGCGTTCCGGCGCCCTGGGGCGACGAAAAAGAAGCACAAGTGCCGCGCCCGGCGCGTCGCCGAGGCGATTGCCGCGATGCTCCTGCTGGCCTACCTGCTTTTGCTCTGCTTCCCGCAAGTCGTCTTCGCCCACAGCGTGACGTATCGCTGCTTCCGG
>JANOOM010000249.1:0-10908 GCA_031421335.1 Armatimonadota bacterium | reverse complement strand
CCTACGGCCTACGGGCGCATCCCGTCCGTACATCCTAATTCTTCCTGCCCCGTAGGGGCGAACCTTGTGTTCGCCCTTTTTGAGGAAGTATTCGCCCTTCTTGGGGACATATTCGCCCTTCTTGGGGACGTATTTGTCCTCCCGAACATCAGGCGGGGCGCAATCAGGCGCAGCATAAGCAGATGCGATTGGGCCACTCACGAAAATATATTTTCGCCTGCCCGCTAAAACCCCGTATTTCTATGGGAATTGCTGTATAATGACTTCGACAGCCGGCGCAGAACCCCTGCGCCGGAAGGTAGCCTGATGGAGTAGGATACGCCGCACTCATGGAAGAAACAACGACCCGCACCCCCGCGCTCTCACCACACTCCGCTCTCGCCCGACTCTGCCGCGCCTTCTGGCGGGAAGAAGACGGGGCCACACTCGTCGAGTACGTCCTCCTGGTCGCGCTCGTCGCCGCCGTCGTGTTCGGCGCCGTCACCCTGCTTGGCGCCAACGCCAATACCAAACTCGGCACGGCCTCCGACGCGCTCAAGTAGCGTGCCGCTCTCTCCGAGCCTTTTCAGCCCACTTCTCAATCTCACACCGGCCACGGAAGGTAGGTGAGGACAGACACTAAGGATGAAGTCATGAACACCACAACTGCCAAGTTCCCCGCTTTCGCCGCATTGCGCGCCGCTGCCCGCCGCTTTTGGAACGACGAGGAGGGCGCGACTTTAGTCGAGTACGTCCTGCTGGTCGCCCTCATCGGGGCCGTCTGCGTGGGTGCCGTGACGCTGCTCGGCACCAACGCCAACAACAAGTTGACCACCGCCGCCAACGCCATCAAGTAGCCACGCGATGACCCTGGCGCTGCTGATCCTGCTGGCTCTGGCGTCCGCATGCGATATCCGCTCCCACCGGATTCCTAACCTCCTCTCCCTCGCGGGCCTGGGGTTGGGGCTGGCCGAGCACGGGTGGCGGGGCGGCGGGGCGGGCCTGCTCTTGTCCCTCGAAGGCGTGGCTGCCGCCTGCCTCGCCCTGCTCCCCTATGCCCTCGGCGGCCTGGGGGCGGGGGACGTCAAGCTGCTCGGGGCGGTCGGTGCGCTGATGGGGCCGATCTTCCTGCTCTGGACGCTGCCCGGTGCCGTCTTCGCTGGGGGCCTGCTGGCCCTAGCCTGGGCCGCGCGGCGCGGCGTCCTACGGGGGACGCTTCTGAACGTCTTGTTCGGCCTGCATCTGATCGGGGCGCGGGCGGGTCTTGGCACCCTGGCGTCCGCTTCTCAGGCGGGCAAGATGCCGCTGGCCCCCGCCATCGCGCTGGGGGCGCTCTTCGCCTCTCTGCATCTAGGGGTGCTGCGATGAGGGACCGGCGGCAGAGGCGTGGGGCCGCCCTGGTCGAGTTCGCCCTGGTCAGCGGCCTGCTCTGCCTGCTGCTGTTCGGGATCATCGAGGTGGGCCTGCTCTTCGGGGACCAGGCGCTGGTCGGCGCGGCGGCCCGCGAGGCCGCCCGCTCCGCCGCCATCGGCAGTGCGCCGGGCGATGCCAAGCAGCGAGGGGTGAGTGGAGGCGCGGGCCTGCCACTGACTGCTGCCAACATCGTGCTGGAGGACAGCGCCGACAACGGCACGACTTGGGGCGCACTGGGTGGGACGGCGACCAGCAACAATGCCCCGCCCAACAGCCTCATCCGCGCGACTGTGACCTACAGCCACCCGCTGGTCACCTCGCTTGTCTTCACCGGCAGCGCCAGGACGCTGACCTCCAGGATGGTGATGCGTCGTGAATGACCGCCAAATGAAGCAGCGAAGCGGCGCGACACTCCCGCTCGTCGTCTTCATGCTGACCGCCCTGCTCGGCGCCGCCGCCCTGGCCCTCGATCTCGGCCTGATGGGGCTGGCCCGGCAGCGGGCACAGAATGTCGCCGACGCCGCCGCCCTTGCCGGGGCTTCGGTCCCCGGCGCGGAAGGGATCGCTGCCGCGTCTGTAGCCGCCGCCAACAGCGCCAACGGCTCGGCTTTCCAGGGCGCCGCGACCGTCGTGAACGCCGACGGCTCGGTCACGGTGCGCGGCTACGTCAACGCACCGCTCTCATTCGCCCCCACCGTCGGCTACGCGCCGACCTCGACGGACGGCGCAGCCAACACGCTCTCCGCCTCGGCCACCGCCACCGCCGCCCTGCTGAACGTGTGCGGCCTGCCGGCGGGGATGCCGATCGCGCCCTTCGGCATCATCGGCGACGACCCGACCAACCCGGACCCCGCAATCGCCGCCGTGGCCGCGCTGCTCAGTGGCAAGAAGACGCTGGCGCCAGGTGCTAACCAGCCTCTCAGCAGTGAAGTCACGCTGTACCTCCGGGGCTGGAGCAATAGCACTGGCAATCTAACCGCGACCGGCAACTTCGACCCGCTCCTCATCAGCGGGGCGGGTGTGAGCTACCTCAACACGATCAAACAGACATCAGACCAGATACTCACGGCGGGGCAGACGCTGCCGACCGCGCCGCCGCCCGCGAACGACGTCGACAACACGCGGCTGTATGTCGGCGCCCGCCTGGCTCCGAGCAACACGGCCTTTAGCCATCAATATGTGACCTACGACACCTGGTTTGCCGGCGGCAGCCCTTTGCTGCCGGACGGGGCGCATCCTGAAGATCATTTTATGATCCTTCCCGTCATCGGTCAGGCCATCAAGGACAAGCAGGGCGCCGTGATCATCCTCGCGTTCGCGCTCTTCTTCGTGGACAAACCCGTTCCAAGAGGCACCCAGGGAAACGACATCGTCCGGGGCCGTTTCATCGGCCTGACCATCCCTACCGGGTCGGCTGGATTATGTGCAGGTGTCGGCGCCAAGACGCCGCCCGCTTTGATCCAGTAGGGGCGTGGGGACCGGGCAGCCCCCACCCCCGGTACGCAGTACCGGAGGTGGGGAAGGTCTGGCCCTCCATCTGACACCATCCAACATCTCGTGAGGCAGCCATGCACGTCGTCCAACCGCTCAAGCCGCCACCTATCAGCCCGCAGGCGCCCAAAGTGCGCGCCCCTAAAGTGCGCGTGCCGCGCGGGCTGGGGCTGCTGGGGGCGCGCGGCGGGACCATCGGCCTCGCCCTCGCCGCCGGGCTGGCCGCCGCCCTGCTGGCCTTCCTGATGGTGCGCGGGCGTCTGTCAGCCGCGCCCGCTGCCCCCTCCCGGGTGCCGGTCGTGATCGCCGCCCGCGACATCCCCGCCCGCACCAAGCTTTCCGCCGCCTGGCTGCGCGTCCGGCTCGCTGCGCCCGCCGACCTGCCAGATGGGGCCGGCGCGACCCTCGCGGCATTCGCGGGCAAAGTCACGACGGTTCAGGTCCCCGCGGGTGTGGCCCTTACCCGGCAGGCCGTCACCGAACCCAGCGCCGCCCTGGGGATGGCCTTCGCCCTGCCGCCCTCGCAGCGCGCCCTGACCGTCGCCCTCGACCCGGCCGACGCCGCCGACCAGTTCGTCCGCCCCGGCGACCATGTGGACATCCTGGCGGCCGATGAGCCGGGCAGCGGGGCGGCCGAGGCGCGGACCGTCCTGCAAAACGTCCGCCTACTGGCTGTCGGGACGCAGACCGACCCCAACGCCACTGCGCCCGCGCCATCGAGTGGCCCAGCGCATATCACCGTCGCCGTCTCGCCCGCCCAGGCGCAGACCCTCGTCCTGGTCGCCGCGCGGGGCAAGATCCATCTGGCCCTGCGCGCGCCCGACGACACTGCAGTCGCCGTCCTGCCCGTCTTCCCGGCCATGCCGTCCGCGCCCGCCCCGGCCAAGCCTGCGCCACACACGCGGACGCGCCGCCCGCCCACTGCCGCCCTGGAAGAAGTTCTGCCCTTGCCGCCGCTTCCGGGCCGGATCGCACCTGTGCCGCCCGCCCGCGTTTTGGTGATGATCATCAAGGGCAGCCAGAGCCAGACCGTCTCGGTGGACCCTTAAGAACGGAGTCACGATGCCGCGCGCCCGAACCGCCTACGCCTTTCTGATGTTCCTTCTGATGTTCTTGCTGCTGCTCCCACTCGTGGGGCGCGCGCAGAACCGCCCGCCCGCCGCCGGTAAGGTAATCACCAAGACGCTGTACGTCGGCGAGTCGGACGTCTACGAGTTCGACCGCATGACGGCCGCCGCCGTCGGCAGCCCGACCGTCGCCGACATCGTGCCGCTCACCGCCCGCCGCCTGCTGGTCAATGCCAAGGGGGTGGGGGAGACCACCCTGTTCGTCTATGACCACCTGGGCAAGCACGCGCTGCGGCTGTCCGTGCGCCTGCCCCTGCCCGAGCTAGGTCCCGTCGCCGCCCGTGTGCAAGCGGAGATTGGCCTGCCGGGTGTCACTGTCCGCGCCGTCAAAGACACCCTGTTCCTGGAGGGCGGTGTGTCAAGCGTCGTCGCCTTGCAGCGGGCGGCGGCGATCGCCCAGGTCTACACACCTCGGACCCGGAACCTGCTGTTCATCCTGCCCGCGCCCGAGGCCGCGCCGGTCCCCTCACTGGCCCAGACCTACGCGGCCCTGCTGACCGACAGCCTCGCCGGGACCGGCGTCCGGGTGCAGGTCGTGGACGACAAGACTATCGCCCTGCTCGGGCACTACGCTTCCCACGTCCCCGAGCCGGCTTCGACCTCCGCCGCACCCGCTTCCCGCACCCGCAAGGCGCGCAAGCCCAGGAAGGTAGGTAAAGGCGAGGACGGGGCGGCCCTGCCTGAGACCATGCCCGACGAGAGCGCCCCCCTGATGGACTTGAAAGAGGCCACACCCAGACGCACCAGCAACGGCCCGCCCAGCGACGCGCTGAACGGCCTGATCCAGTCCCTGCCGCCTGAGCTGAAAGTCGTGGACCTGGTCAACCTCGGCAGCCGCCCGACGCGGCAGATTCTTGTGCATGCCAAGATCATCGATATCAACCGGAACGCCTCCAAAGAACTGGGCGTCCGGTGGGGAACGCTGGTCGGCGGCGGCTCGCGGACCGGCAGCACCGCTACGCTCGTACCCCAGCCTATTCTGTTCGGGCAAGTCGGAACGGGCGTCACGCCGGGCGGCTTCGGCGCCTTGGACTCCTACTCACTGCGCCGCGTCTTCCCCCTGGCCGCCCAGCTCGATGCACTCATCCAGGAGAACAAAGCGCGTGTCCTATCCGAGCCGAGTCTGATGGTGCTCGACGGCAGTGAGGGCAGCATCCTGGTCGGCGGCGAGCTTCCCATCCCCGTCGCCCAATCCACCAGTGGGAGCAGCGGCAACAGCGCCTCGGTCTCCATCGAGTACAAGCCCTATGGGGTCCGGCTGTCGGTCGGGGCCGCCCTAGTCGGCGACGGCATGGTCGAGATGACCGTGACGCCTGAGGTCAGCGACCTGAACTACGCCGCCACCGTCCAGATCGGGGGTTCCGTGATCCCCTCGCTGACGGTCCGGCGCGCGACCTCGACCCTGCTCATGGCCGATGGGGAGACTCTTGTCATCGGCGGCCTCTACAGCAATACGTCGTCGCGCCAGGTAGAGCGCATCCCTCTCCTGAGCCAGATCCCTGTCCTGGGCGAGTTCTTCAAGCACACCGTCACGCGCAAAGAAGAAGACGAGCTGCTGATTCTGATCCAGCCTGAGATCGTCACGCCCCAGACGGCGGGCGCGCACCCGCCCGCTCCGGGCAGCCTGGAGAACCTGCCAATCGGCCGGCCCTACGTCCGGCGCGGCGACTTCGATAAGGACTTCCCCGAGCTACAGCACGGCGGTGGCGACCGCGACGCGCCCGGCCCGCCGGTCAATCTGCCTCCTCCCCCTGTCCCATTGGAGCCAAAATGATCCGCATCCTCCTCGCCGACAGCTTGGCCGATCGCCGGGAGCAGGTCCGCGCCGCCCTGGCCGCCGACGCCGAAATAGAGATCGTCGGACAGGCGCGCGATGGACCGGAGGCCGTACATCTCGCCTGCGCCTTGCGGCCTGACCTGGCCCTGCTGGCCGCCGACCTGTCCGGGCGGGACGGCTTTGCTGTGGCAGAGATACTGGCTGCTTCCAGCTTGCCGGGGACGAGTGTCCTCTTCTCCGAGGGGGCTTCGGAAGGCGACCTGCGCCGGGCGATGCGGGCGGGGGCGCGCGAGCATCTGCCCTGGCCCTGCCCCGCCGCCGAACTGTGCGAGACTTTGCGCGCGGTCCACGAGGACAGCCTGCGCCGGGGGGCGCCCGACTTCGCCGCCGCCTCCGAACCGCGCGCCCATCCGCGCGTGCTGGCCGTGACTGGGGCCAAGGGTGGCGTCGGCAAGACGACCTTGGCCGTCAACCTCGCTGCCGCCCTGGCCGCCGAGACCGGCGAGCCGACTGCCCTGCTGGACCTGTACACGCAGTTTGGCGACGCCGCCCTGCTGCTGAACCTGACGCCGCGCCGGACCCTGGCCGATCTGGTCCGTCTTGACCCTGCTGAGCTTGACGTCCGCCTTCTGGGAGATCATCTGGAGCCGCATCCGTCCGGCCTGAGCCTCCTCGCGGGCGCGGCGGCCCCGCTGCCGCTGGACGCCCTGACGCCCGCCTTCCTCGACCGCGTGCTGGGCCTCCTGAAAAGCAGCCACCGCTACATCGTTTTGGACGTGCCGCCCGTTCTGCACGCGACGACCCTGCACGCCCTGGCCCACGCCCACACCGTCCTGCTGATCGCGAACCTTTTCGACCTGACGACGTTGGCCGACTCGCGCTTGTGGCTGGAGGCCGTCGCGGGCCATCACGTCGCCCCTGAGGCCGTGCAGGTGCTCCTGAACCGCGTCGCCCCCCGGAACCGTCTGCAGGTCCCCGATATCGAGCGCGCCCTGGGCCGTCCCGCCGCCTGTCTGGTCCCGAACGACGGCCGCCTGGTGCCCCAATCGGTCAATGCGGGCGCCCCGTTCGTCTTATCTCACCCGAACAGCCCGGTCGCGCGGAGCGTCTACGGGCTGGCGCGGCGACTGGCGGCGGAGGCATAAGGAATGACCTCTCTCCACCTCGCTTCACAGTCCCCCATCCCCCCGCCCGGCCCCCTTGCGCCTGACGCCACCCTCAGGCGCCGTCTCCACGCCCAGATCGTCGCCGAGTCCGACGCCGCCCGCCTCAGCCGCCTGCCGCATTCCTCCCTGACCGAGCAGGTCGGGGCACTCGCCCTGCGCCTGCTGGCCGAAGACGGCCCGGCTCTGACCGGGCGGCAGCGCGACGCCCTGGTCCAATCCGTCGTCCACGAGCTGACCGGCCTGGGGCCGCTGGAGCCGCTGCTGGAAGACGAGACCGTTTCGGAGATCATGGTCAACGGGCCGGACCACGTCTACGTCGAGCGGCGCGGGCGTCTTGCGCGCACCCCAATCGTCTTCGATGACGAGGCCCATCTACGACGCATCATCGAGCGCATCCTCGCCCCCCTGGGCCGACGCGCCGACGAGTCCTCCCCGCTCTGCGACGGGCGGCTGGCCGACGGCAGCCGGATCAACGTCATCCTGCCGCCGCTCGCTGTCCACGGGCCGGTGCTGACCATACGCAAGTTCGCCCGCCACCCCTTGACGGCTGCCGACCTGGTCCGGCTCGGCACGTTAACCTCGCAGGCCGCCGACTTCCTGCGCGCGGCCGTCGCGGGCCGCCTGAACATCCTCGTTTCAGGCGGCACCGGCAGCGGCAAGACCACCACGCTGAACGTCCTTTCTTCCTTCATCCCCGACGGCGAGCGCATCCTCACCATCGAGGACGCCGCCGAGCTTCAATTGCAGCAGGCCCACGTTGTCACCCTGGAAAGCCGTCCACCCAACATCGAGGGGCGCGGCGAGATCACCATCCGCCAGCTCGTCCGGAACGCCCTCCGGATGCGCCCGGATCGGATTATTCTGGGTGAAGTGCGCGGGGCCGAGGCCCTAGACCTCTTGATGGCCTTGAACACCGGCCATGACGGCTCCTTGTCCACCGTCCACGCCAACGGCCCGCGCGACGCACTGGCCCGGCTGGAAACGATGATCCTGATGGCCGGCACGGAGCTGCCCCTGCGCGCGGTCCGGGAGCAGGTCGCAAGCGCCCTCCACCTCGTGCTCCACCAGGAACGAGCGCGCGACGGCAGCCGCCGCGTCACCCACATCAGCGAGATCACCGGCATCGTCGGCGAGGTCATCGGCCTACAAGACCTCTTCCGATGGGATGTGGCCCGGTCTTCTTTGCGCGCGACGGGCCTGCGCCCCGCCTGCGCGCCTGGTCTGGAAGAGCAAGGGCTACCGTTGCCCCTGGGCCTGTTCCTATGAGTCCTCTTCTGCTAATCGCCTTGAGCTTCACGCTGACGACGGGCCTGGTCTACGCGCTCGCCGAGGCGCGGGCGCGCTCGGCCCGCCACCTGCGCGCCCGGCTGGACCGCATCACCGGCCGCTTCCAGTTCGCGCCCACCCCGTCCCTCGATGCCGCCGATGTCCTGCGCCCGGACGTTCTGCCGACGATAACGCGCTGGCTCCGGGGCGGCGGCCTCGACAAGCGCCTGCGGCTCGCCATGCTGCGTGCCGACCTGCGCCTGCGCCCTGCTGAGTGGGTCACTGTCTGCGCCGCCGCCCCGCTCGCCGCCGGGACATTTGGCCTGATGCTGACCCATCAGGCCCTCGCCGGCCTGGTCCTGGCCTTCCTCGGCCTCATGATCCCACTTCTCGTCCTCCAGTCGCGGCAGGCGGCCCGCCTGCGCCGCTTCGACGCCCTCCTGCCTGACGCCCTGATGCTGCTGACCGCCTCGATGCGCGCCGGCCACTCCTTTTCCCAGGCCATGCTCACCGTCGCCGCTGAGCTTCCGCCACCCCTCGCTTCCGAGTTCGCCTGGGCTTCGGGCGAGGCCGCCCTGGGCGTCCCGCTGGACACCGCCCTGGGTCGCATGACCGGCCGCGTGCCCTCGCCCGACCTGGACCTGGTCGTGACGGCGATTTTGATACAGCTCCCCCTGGGTGGCAACCTCGCCGAAGTCCTGGACGCCATCGCCGACACCATCCGCGAGCGCGTTCGCCTGGCGGGCGAAGTGCGGACCCTGACCGCCGAGGGCAATTTGTCCGCCGTCATCCTGATCGCCCTGGCCCCGGCCCTGGCCGTGCTGCTCTCGCTCCGCAGCCCCGCCTACTTCCAGCCCCTCCTGGACAACCCGACGGGCCACTGGCTCATCGGCGGCGCCGTCGTCGGCCAGATCGTCGGCGGCCTGCTCATCCGCCGCATGGTCGCCCTGGACTTGTAGGAGGAGCCTGCCCGCTTTGTGGTTAATCTAGTGGGTGATAGTCGCGTTGTAGGACGAGGAGGACGCCGATGAGTGACAGCAACGTGTGGCCGCCGAAACCCACTCTGCTCGACCCCCTGACCGAGTACGACGTGGTCATCAAGAGCAAGCTTCACAAACTCTCAGAGGCGGAGCCAGGGCCGAGCCGCCTCCGGCTGATGAGAGCGTTGCGGAATGAAGAGGGGATGGACTTGGGGCAGGCGCGTCGCCTGGCGAACAGCTACTGTGACCGGCACGGGGTCTTTGTCATCACCAGAACGGCCCAGTTCTTCACCTGGGGAAACTTCGGCCTAGCCCTGGCGATGTTCCTGCTGCTTCTCCTGAACGTGTTTCTCTCCTGGCGGCGCGACGCGATACTGGGAATGCCACACACCCATGCCGCTCTGCTCGTATTCCGGGGCAGGCAGCTCGCAATCTGCTATGCGAGCTGCCTGCTGCTCTTCCTGAACGTGATTGTCTCGATCCTGCGCGTCCGGCGCAGCCGCAGCGCCACGGGTTGAAACCCGAGGCACCGAAAAGCCCACCGTCCAGGGGACGGCAGAGGGAGCAGGACGGCAGAGGGAGTGAAGAAGCAAAACAGGGCCGTAACAAAGGAGCGGTAAAGATCACGACGGACGTGAGCCTGTCCCCCGACTTCGGCGGCATTCTCTAATCTTGCGTCCCCTGGACGCTGGGCATTTCGGTGCCTCGGGTTTCAACCCGTGGCAGTCTCTAAGGACGGAACCATGGGACACAGCAGGCTGGAGTATTACCTGCACCTCGTCTGGGCGACGTACCGGCGGGAGCCGCTCCTGACGGGCGACACGGAAGAACTGATCTACGCCTGCATCCGGGCCGAGGCCAAGCACATGGGGTGCATCGTCCACGCGCTCGGGGGCCTCGACGACCACGTCCACCTAGTCGTCGAGCCGCCGGGGAAGTTCGCTCCGTCGCAAGTCGCCCAGCAGGTCAAGGGCGCCTCGTCGCGTTTCGCCAACAGCAAGGCCATCGCTTTCCGGTGGCAGGCCGGGTTTGCGGGCTTCAGCCTGAGCCGCCCGCACCTGAAGGCCGCCATTCCTTATGTCCTGACCCAGCGGGAGCGCCACGACAGAGGCGACATCTGGCCGGCCTGGGAACCCGACGACGACTAACTCCGTCTCCGGCTTCCTCTGACATCTCCTTCAAAACTCCCCCGTCCCCTGGACGGTGTGCTTTTCGGTGCCTCGGGTTTCAACCCGTGGCTCAAAGGGTCAAAATGCCCGACGACAATATCTGGCCCCCGAAGCCCACCCTGCCCGACCCGCTGACCGAATACGACGACGTGATCGCAGCGAAGCTGGCCGCGCTTTCGGAGACGAAAACAGGGCCAAACAAGCTCCTGCTCATCAAAGCCCTACGCAATGAGGAGGGGATGGACTTGAGCCAGGCATATGCCCTTGTGACCAGCTACTGTGACAGGCACGGCCTGTTTGTCACCAGCAAAGCGGCCATGACATTCAGCTTGGGAGGCTGCGGTCTGGCTCTCGCCGCCCTCTGTTTAGCCGTCTTCAGCGCTTACCTGATGCTGGTCCGCCGCGACGCGGTCCTGAGTCAGCCACATCACCATGCGGCGCTTATAGCTCTATACAGGCAGGAGATGGGAGTGCTCGCCGCGTTCCTGCTCCTGATAGCGATGAGCTTGACAATCTCCACCACGCTCATCAGGAGTAGGC
>JANOOM010000248.1:0-3399 GCA_031421335.1 Armatimonadota bacterium | reverse complement strand
AATCCAGAAGTACGAAAGGGCGGCCAACCGGGTGGGGGCGGCTCGGCTATACGAGATAGCAACCGTCCTAGGCACCGACATCGCGTATTTCTTCGAGAACTGGCAGCAAGTCGCGGGCCTCCCGGTGCCGGCTCACGACCCCGTGCCAGGCGACCTTGCTGAAGAGCGGGCAGGATACAGCCACGAAACCGCCTTCGCCGACGCCGAGGGCCGTGAAGCGGCGATCGCCTTCATGACCATCAAGAACGGGGAGTTGAGAAAACGGTTGCTGAGCTTGATGAAGTCGATGCGCTACTGCTGACGGCCCCGGCGACTTTATCTTTTCGAGTTTGCCCTGCGTGGTCTACGGGCCTTCCAAACCGGATCCGATGCATCGGCCGTACAGGAACGGCGACACACCGGCACCGGCCAGCGAATGTCCCGGGCCGTCGTCTTGCACGGCCTCAGCCATCTTCGGGAAGGCTTCCCTGGCCACCCTCTTCCACCTCCCCGTCCCGGCCCTCCTCAAAGGCTACCTCCGATGCCAAGTAGGCCGCCCTGATCGCGGCCAAGGCTCGCCGGGTTTCCGCCGCCGCGGCCGTCATGAGTGCCTGCCGTGCTGCCCGGGTCTGGGCATCGACCACTCCCCGGGTGACCTTTCGGCCTTGTTTCTGCCCCCGTTCGTGCCAGCCGACGATCGCCGCCACGGTCTCGCCGTCGAGCACCTTCCGCTTCACCAGCTGCCGGGCCACGTCCTCCACCATGGGGCGGACCTCCGCCACGAGCTTCAAGGCGTCGCCGTATGCATCGGCCAGGATCCGGCCGACGGCCTCCGCGAGGCCCGGGTTCGACGACATCATCCCCGGCAGGGAACACTGATCCGGAAGCCCGAGCCAAGTGAGGCCGGCCCCATCCCCGAACCCGAGCGCGGCGACGCAGACGGCCGCCAGGTTGGTGGCGAACGCGAGATCGCTGCCGGGGCCGCCTCCGGCGCCGGACGACGGCGCGCCCAAGATGACCTCCTCGGCCGCACGCGCCGCCAGCACGACGATGAGGCGGTCGCGGATCTCGGACGCGGCCGCGTAGGTGGAGAGCGGGCGGAGCAGCATGTGACCCCCTGCCCCCTCGGTTTCCCGGAGCGAGATCGCCCGTAGCGTCCCGGGCTGGAGACGGCACGCCGCCACGGCGTGCCCGGCCTCATGAACGGCCGCGACCCAGGTTTCCGCCGCGGTGCGGTCGGACGTGCCGCCGATCTCCTCCAGCAGGTCCTCGGCGAACATGGCGCGCCCGGCAGCGCGCGCCCGACGCCGGGCACCCCTGACCAGCCTCTCGCAGTCGGCTCCGCTGGATCCGCCCGCCGCCAGGGCCGCGCCGGACAGGTCGAAATCCGGCAGATCCGCGCCGAGGTGCTCTCGGAGGATACGGGCCAGGCCGGCGCGGTCGGGCAGGCCGATGCGCAGGTGGCGGTCCAGCCGACCGCTGCGGACGAGGGCCGGGTCCAGCTTGTCCGGCATGTTGCAGGCGGCCAGGAGCACCACGCCCTCGCGGCCCTCCACGCCGTCGATCTCGGCCAGGAGGCTATTCACCACCTGGATCTCCCAATCTGCCCAGGCATGCGTGATCGTCGCCCGGTTAGGGAAGGAATCCACCTCGTCGATGAACAGGATGCTGGGCGCGGAGGAGCGCGCCAGGGCGAACGTCTGCTTCATCGCCTTCAGCAGGTCGCCCTGATGTCCCTGTCCTGACCCGAGCCACTGGCCGTAGGATCCCGTCACCAGGGTCGCCCCGCAGCTTGCGGCCAGTGCCCGCGCGAACAGGGTCTTGCCGCAGCCGGGCGGACCGGAGAGCAGGCAGCCGCGATCCACGTCGGCCCAGGCCAATCTGCCCTCCCGGTAATCCAGGAGGTCGCGGGCCACGGTCAGGCCCCAGGCGACTGCTTCGTCCATCCCATGTAGCCGGTCGAGCGTGGGGGTCTCGCGCGGCGACGGAGGTGACGCTTTCTCGGCGGTGGCGGTGGCGGCGGCCGCGGTGGCGGCATCCCTGGCGAGGATCTCCAGCACCTTCCGGACAAACTCGTCGGCCCCCTGCCCCGGGCGGCGCGCGAGGCGTAGGACCCGGGGAGTCAGGGAGGCGGCTGCCAGGTCGTCGGGAACCGCTGACGTGACCGTGTCGTGACACAGTTCGCGGGCGACCGCGGCGACGTCGGCCACGGTCAGGACTGGTAGCTCGAGACGATGGTCCGCGGCGGCGACCAGGTCCGGCGGGAGCCACGCGTCGTCAGAGGCGACGCCGAGGACATGCTTCCCCTTCCATAGCGCCTTCTCGAACGCGCCGTCATCGCGGCCTCGCCGGGACGGCGCTTCCGTGGGCGCCCACGCCACCCAGGCGCCGTTGCTCCACGAACGGAACTCGGCGCCGTCCGCATAGCGTTCCCCACGGCGGCCGGCGGCCTTCCAGGTGTCGCGGACAGCCTCCGTCCAGGCCGTGGGCGCAAGGATCAGGCAAACCGACCCATCCTCGCTGGCGTCGCCGAGCGAGACGCCCACTGCGGACAGGGCACGATTCAGCAGCAGCAGGGCGGCCGCGATGGCAGGGTCCTGGGGAACGGGCAGACCGTCCAAAGTTTCGAGATCGAATTCGGCGGGATCGAGGTCGAGCGGACGAGATTTCGGGCGGGCGGCGGACGGCATGGCGTACTCCGTGAACTTGGAGTTGCGGACGAGCGGGAAGGACTTGGCCCTGGGGCCTAGTTCCGTCCTATCCGCTGGTCGCCGCGCATGGTCATCGCCGTCATGTCCTGGCCGCCGGAAAGGCGGGATCGGTCGTGTAGTCCGGATGACCGGCATGCGCAACGGCTAGGTGATCGTCCGTACAATATCGGGTGACAACCTGATCGGGTGCTCAAATTCCTTTTGCAAGTATGTAAGCAAGTCTGTGGGTATGTAGGTATGTGAGTGATTGATTGATTGATCGGCCTGAGTGCTTCCATGCCTCCCACACATTCACGGACGTCATGAGGAGCACGGCCACCATGAGAGCCATCCATCAGGATTCTGACATTCTCGCGGCAGGGGAGCGCCTGCGGGCGGAGCGGCCCGGTGGAGCCGTATCGGCATGGGATATCCTCAAAGAGCTGGGCGGACGGGGTAAGCTGGAGCGGGTACAGCGGCTCTGGGCAGCCCGCCTCGCGGCAGCCGAGAGTGAGGTCGTCGTGCCCCCAGTGGTGGGCACGCCCCTGCCTCCCCGCCTGGCCGAGGCCCGGGACGCCGACCTAGCCCGGGTTACCTCCTCTCTGGATGCCGTCCAGGGCGTCTTCTCGTCGCTCTATGCGACCACGTGGACGGTCGCCGACGAGGTCGCCCAGGGGCGGGTCGCCGCCGAGCGGAAGACCTACTCGGACCAGCGGGACGAGTACGAACG
>JANOOM010000247.1:0-6908 GCA_031421335.1 Armatimonadota bacterium | reverse complement strand
GGGGACGACAAGCCCCTACAAGTGGAAGAAGACGTACCGCCTTTACATCCCCAAGGAGATGCTCCGGCCGGGCCGGAATGTCCTGCGCCTGGAAGCCACGCGGCCTCTCTGGAGTCCCGCCTCAGTGGACAATCGCCTGTGGTGTGAGTGGGACTTCCTGAAACTGGCCGCTCTCGCCCGCCCCGCCGCCGAGCCGGTGCAGGGGTCGGTCGCCTACCTCGGGACGACGCTCAAGAACGGCCAGTTCCTCGTCAACGACGACACGCTCAAGCTCGCCCCCGTCCTGCTCCCCTGGCTGGGGATCGCCTACAGCGGCAACACCATGCGCGCCGACTTCTGGGTGGACGTGGCTTCTCAGCAGCCGCGCCGACTAGAATATCTGGAGCTTCTGCGCGACCTCAACATGACCGTGGCCGTGGACCACATCAGCGGCTCCCACTTCCGCGACGACGCGGCGGGCCAGATGCCGCCCGAAACGCGCGCCGGCCTCGACGACTTTTTCACACGCTATGGGAAACTGTTCCAGTTCTATGAGCTGGGCAACGAGCCGTGCATGTTCGGCGGCGGGCTGGCCGAGACTTTGCAAGTCGCCCAGTACCTGGGCCGCATCAAGCCGGTCCACGTCCAGCTCGTCGCGCCCGGCTGGGCCTACGGTGGGGGCAAGGGCACACCCAAAGACTGGGACGCGGACCCGTCCAATCGGCGGCAGGTGGAGGCATTGTGCCAACTGACGAACGGCCACTCGTATGGCTATTCCTACGCGGACAACCAGGGCGGCAGCTTCATCGAGGACCTGAACACGTTCGGGGGCGTCCGGGACGGGTGGCCCCGCCCCTACCTGAACACCGAGACCGGGACCAATAACTGGCACTCCGAAGAGAACGGCCCGCACCTGGCGTCCTCGCAGCCCCACGCCTCGGCCTTCGACCGCATCCTGCGCGCGCACCTCGCGGTGGTTGACCGGACCATGCAGCACGCTGCCATCTTCGACGAGTTCGGCCTGTTCCAGATGCCGGCCAGCTTCGCCGACCTCTCCACGCTGACCGCCTCCCCCGGGATCGGGGGCGAAGATGGCCGTGTGCAGACGTTCCGGCGCCTCGCGCTCGCGTATGCCACCCACGGGGCGCCCTTGCCGTTTGTCTATCAGAACCGGGCCGCTGTGGCGGGGCGGCACGTGTTCTTCCGCGCCGTGAACACGGCGGCGCTCGCCCCGCTGCCCGGCAGCGGCGGCAAGTCGGACAAGGTCCTGCTGAACTTCGTGAGCTTCGAGAACACGCCGCAGCGGATGCGGGTGCGCGTGACCCTGCCCCGCGCGGGCCGGTACGCGGGTGACCGCTTCGGCCCCGGTCAGACATATGCGAGCGCCCACAGCCGCGTGACAATGGTCGCCGCCCCGGCCGTGGACCTGGACGTCACCCTGCCCCCGCGCGAGTCGGTGCAGTACATTCTCAAGTACGCCGGTGGTGATCGCTAGAAGCTGAGGCCGGGTGACAAAAAAAAGTGCCTGTGGCCGGTTCGCGGGAAGCGTTTCGGCCACAGGCTCCGCCAGGGAGGCGGATCTAAAAAGGAGGACATGCGCTCTTTTACCTACGCGCGGCATCCCCAGAAAGTTCCAATCCGTCCCGTACAAGTCCCCGTCGCTCCTGCCCCAGCGAGTGCCGGAACGATTGTAACCCCGCATTAACCCCTCCCTGACGCCCGGCGTTTACTTCCAAACGTCCATCGGCTAAAATAAGGTAATGGAACAACAGGCGCCATCACGAACAACCACCAGCGCGATTTCCCGTGTGGGCCGGATGCCCCTCCCGATCTTCCTGCTGCTGATCGGCGTTAACCTCCTGTGGGCTGGCTCGTCCCTCGCCGCCAAGATCGCCCTCCACTCCATCCCCCCCATGACGCTGGCCTTTGCCCGGTTCGCGCTGGCCGCCCTGCTGATGTACGGGCTGGCGCTCGCCCTCAAGGTAGATCTCCGGGTCGCACGCCGCGACTGGGGTATGTTCTGGGCGATGGGGATTCTGGGGCTGGCCCTGACCTACCTGCTGCAATACTTAGGTCTGCGGCTGACGACGGTCTCCAACGCCGCCCTCCTCCACGCCACTGAGACGGTCTTCCTATCGCTCCTGGCCTTCTTCTTTCTTCGCGAGGCCATGCCTCGGGCCAAGATCGCCGGCGTCGTGGTTGGCCTGGTCGGGGTCTACCTAATCATCGCGAACGGCCTGAAGCTGCCTGCGTTCACCGGCTCGACCCAGGGGAACCTGCTGATTGCCCTCGCCCTCGCCTTCGAGGCCGGGTCAAGCATCGTGGGCAAGAGCCTGGTCGCCCGTTACCCCATCCACTCGGTCGTCACCTATCAAATGCTGAGCGGAGCCATCGCCCTGGCGCCGTTCTCGGCCTACGAGCTGACCCGAAAAGTCGCCGACGGCTACGCGCTCGCGCTCCCGCCCGCCCCGGCTTTGTGGAGCTTGGCCTACCTCATCCTCCCCTGCACCGTCTTCGGCTATATGGTCTGGTTCACCATCCTGGACAAGCACGAGGCCGGCGAGATGTCCATCTTTCTGTTCATCCAGCCCGTCGCCGGCGCGTTCCTGGGCGCCTATTTCTTGGGAGACAAAATCACTACATTCACGGTCATCGGCGCGGTTTTTGTCCTGCTCGCGGTTGGCCTGGTCAACCGGCGGCCCTCGTCCCAACAGCTCTCGCCCGCCCCGCCGGGGCCGTAGCGCTCACCCATTAAAGACCCTCACGCGTTGAATCGGTTCATCGCCCGCTCCACGCCCTCCGCCGCCCATGCTTCCAATGCGGCGACCGCCCGCTCCACCGTCTCATCCACCTCCTTCTGTTCGGCCCGGCTGAACCGCCCCAGAACGAAGTCAATCTGCACCGACGGATCACGCGGGGCGCCGACGCCGAAGCGCAGGCGCGGGAACCCCGGCCCGTGCAGGTGCGCGATGAGCGATTTCAGCCCATTATGCCCCCCCGCCGAGCCTTCCGCCCGCAGCCTCAGCCTGCCGACGGGCAGCGCGATGTCGTCGGTCACGACCAGCACGTCCGTCAGAGCCAGCGGCTTCTGCCGCAGGAAGGCCGCCACCGGCTGGCCCGACAGGTTCATAAACGTCTGCGGCTTCAGGAGGAAGACGCGCGCCTCGCCCACGCGCCCGTCCCCGACGAGCGCCTGGCCCTCTCGCTTGCTGACGGCGATGCGGTGCAGGCGCGCGAAAGCGTCCACGACATCGAATCCGATGTTGTGCCGCGTATGCTCATAGTCCTTGCCCGGATTGCCCAGGCCCACGATCAGCTTCGTCGGAATGTCCATGAATATGCGTCTTCCAATGGGGACGCGGCACAAAGGGCGAACACAAAGTTCGCCCCTGCATCCGCTCCGCCTGACCCGTATCGGCGCGATTCATCGCGCCCTCGTTCCCAATCGCGTCCCCACCAAACTATGGCAGATCAATCTGCGCCTTCACCGAGGTCGGCGGCAGGTGCGAGGCGAAATCGAAAGCCGCGACGCTGTCGGCGAAGGCGAACGTGTCGGTGATGAGCGGCTTCACGTCTATCTTGCCGCTGCCCATCAGGGACAGGGCGCGCGGGAAAACGTGCGCGTACCGGAAGACGTGTTCGACACGCGCTTCCTTGATCTGCGCGCCAACCACGTCGTAGGCCGCCGGGCCGCCCGGCATCCCCACCAGAACTACGCAGCCGCCCGGCCGCAGCGGCTCGAAGACACCGGCGATGGCGCGCTCACTGCCGCTGCATTCAAAGACCACATCCGCGCCCCAGCCGTCGGTCAGGGCGCTGACGACCTCGGCCACGTTTTCGGTGGCGACATTCACGGGCGTGATCGGCCCCAGCTTCGCGCCCAGATCGAGCTTCGGCTGCTGCGTGTCGGCCAGCACGACCCGGCTGCACCCGGCCGCGAGGGCGGCGAGCGCCGTCACCATGCCGATCGGCCCCGCGCCCAGCACGACGGCCAGGTCGCCGGCCTCGACGCGCGCTTTCTTCGCCGCTTGCATCCCGACCGCCAGCGGCTCCACCATCGCGGCCTCGGCGAACGAGACGTTGTCGGGGATCTTGAAGGTGTAGTCGGCGGGGTGGACGACCGAGGGCCGCAGGATGCCGTGAATCGGCGGCGTCGCCCAGAACCGGACGGCGGGGTCCAGGTTGTACAGGCCCAGGCGCGAGGCCCGACTGTTTGGGTCGGGGATGCCCGGCTCCATGCACACCCGGTCGCCCACCTTCAAAGTCGTGACCTCCGCGCCTGCCTCAGAAACGACGCCGGACGCCTCGTGGCCCAGCACCATCGGCGCGTTGACGACGAACGGCCCGATGCGCCCGTGCTGGTAGTAGTGAATGTCCGACCCGCAGATACCGACCGTCTTGATCGCGATGCGGACATCGCGCGGCCCGAGCGGTTCGACCAGCGCGATGTCGCCCAGCGTCAGCTTATGCGCTTCTTCCAGAATCAGTGCTTCCATGAATGTCCCCCATAGGTTTCCCCCAGTATACCCGCCCGCGCCGGTCAGGGACTCGCGACCCCCACCGTTGCGAGCTTCGAGGTGCCGCCGCTGTCGCGGGCGATCTGCTCTAGAAGCTGGGCGGCGTCGAAGCTGTTGTCTTTGCCGTTGAGGTCCCGACCGACTAGCCCGATGGTGGAAATGCGGGCGTGCCGCGTGTTGAACCGCCGCAGAGCCGAGGCCAGCTTCTCCGGGTCCTTCTCGCCCAACGTGGGCACCCCGTCGGTCAGGATGACGACCTCGTTGACGTCGCGCAGCATCAGCGCCCGGACGACGGCGTCTTCCAAGTCGGTGTCACCGCTGGCCTCAAGATCATGCAGGAAGGCGGACGCCCGCTGGAGAGTGCCCGGCGTCGCCTCAGCCATGTCCGGGTCGAACACCTGGCTGCCGCCGCTGAAGGCGACGATGTTGAACGTCTCGCCGGGCCGCAGGCCGCGCAGGGCACCCCGCAGCTCGTCTTCCGCCCGGTCCATGCGGGTCTTCATGCTGCCCGAGGTGTCCAGGACGTAGACGATGTGGCGTGTGACCCCGCTTGCCGCCAGCCCGTCCCCGATCCCGAACGGCCCGCTGGCCTTCACGTTGGTTTCTCTGCCGATGCCCGCTGTCCATCCTGCGCCGCTGCTGCTCATCCCCCGGCTGGCTTCCTGATGGCTGGAGGCGGAAGCACGGACCACGAAGGTAGCCTTGGGCGTAGGGGTCGCCTTCGTGGTCGGCGTCGGCATCGTGACGTCGAGCGTCGGTGCCGCCGCGATGTTCATCGGAGTCGCGGGAAGACGGATCGGCACGGGGACGGCGGGCACGAGCAGCGCCTGTTGGGGAGCCGCCTGAGCCGGCGGTGCCTGCACGGGCAGATCAGGATGGGCCTGATACTTGGCCTGATGCGGGAGGGTGCGTGCCGATGGGCGCGTGGTCGTGACGATGCGGAAAACGCGGAAAAGTGCCGGCGGTGCGGCGGCGGTTTTCTGCATACGCGCCCGAGTCAAGGGGGGCGGGACTTCCAGTGGGCGCGGCGTCTCGGTCGGCTGGCTCGGCATCACTGCCGCCGTCAGCCTTGACGCGGAAGTCGCGCCGCGCCGCGCCGAGGGGGGAGGAGAAGGTTCGAGGGACAGCGTCACCATCCGCAGATGAGGCCGCCCCTGTGGTTGGATGAGGTCCGTTGGCTGGCCGAGCCGCCCCACCAGGGCGAACAGGCCCAGGTTCAGGAGGACGGAGACCGCGAGGCTGAAGCGGAACCGGCGGGCGTCTGCCGTTGAAGAGTCGTTCATCACATAAATAAGAACGCCGCACCGGGCCGCAGAGTTTCCCGACGGCGGACGCCAGGGAGAAATGGCCGCCCCGGCACCCGGGCCGCTACAGCAGGATGGAGATGGCCTGGATCACCTGCACGTCGTCAGCGCGTAGTTCTGCCCGTCGAAGCCAGGCAGGACGCCCACGATCTGCGTTTTGTTTTTGAGCGTGAACAATCGCTGCGAGGGCACCCCGGCGAGAAGTGCCGGGCCGAGCGGCGTATCGGCGCTAACCATGCCCTCGAACTGCTGGCCCTATGCCCCGCGCGCCTGAGCGGCAAATACGTCAAGGGCTGGCGACGCCCACCGTCACTACCTTCGCCACGCCGCCGCTTTCGGTGGCGATCTGCTCCAAAAGCTGTGCCGCCTCGAAACTGTTGTCCGTGCCGTCCGGGTTCTTGCCGACCATGCCGACGGTGGAGATGCGGGCGTGATTCGTATTTAGTCGGCGGACTTTGCGGGCCAGTGCCTTGAAGTCCGTCTCGCCCTCTGTCGGCACCCCGTCGGTGAGCAGGATGACTTCGTTGACGCCGGGCCGGGTCAGCGCCCGGATCATGGCCGCTTCCAGATCCGTCCCACCGTCCACTTGGAGCGTGTCGAGGTAGTCCGACGCCTGCCGCACCAGGGTAGGTGTGGCGGGGGCCATACCCGTGTCGAAGGAGCGGACGTCGTCGCTGAAGGCCACGACGTTGAACGTCTCGCCGGGCCGCAGGCCGGCCAGCGCGCGCCGCAGCTCCCGCTTTGCCCGCTCGATCCGGCTGCCCATGCTGCCCGAGACATCCAGCACATACACCACATGGCGCGCGGCGCCGTCGCCGGGGGATCCTCTACCGATGCCGAACGGCTCGCCGGCGTCGCGGCCCGCCCCGGACCCCGCTCCCATCCCTTTGCCGGTCCCGGTGCCCGCCCCGGTGCCTTTCCCGGTGGCCGTCCCGCCCGCCCCCAGCCCTGCGACGGCGGCGGGCGGCGCGGCCGTCCGTACCGGCGGGGTGGGGGACGGCGCGCTGACGGCGATCGGCGCGAAGGCTGGCATTGGCGGGGAGACGACGTTGTGGACCACGAACGGCGCGGGCCGCTGGGTGGCCACCACGGTCGGGGCCGGCGCGGC
>JANOOM010000246.1:0-8881 GCA_031421335.1 Armatimonadota bacterium | reverse complement strand
GGCCCTTCAGGGCCGAGGGAAGGAGCAAAGGCGCTCCGCGCCTGAGGACGGGAGAAGACAGAAAAAGAGGGCGCGGCAAGCGGCGCCCCTACGACCTCTGGCCTCCTCCCCTCTTGAGCCGCGGAGCGGCTTGACTCTTTTAGTAGGCCGGCCCTTCAGGGCCGGTTCCCCCAGCCCGCGCGCAGGACGCGCCGCCGAGCGAGCGGGTATAATGCCCCCATGGACACCGACCACACCTCTGGCCTCCTCGCCCTCGACCCCTGGCTCGCGCCGTATGCCTATCAGCTCCGGCAGCGCCGGGCGCACTACGAGCGGCTGCGGGCGGCCATTGACGCAAGCGGCGGGCTGCTCGGGCCGATCAGTTCTGGACATCACTTCTTTGGGTTCACACGCGGCCAGCGGGACGGAAGAGCGGGCGTGTGGTACCGGGAATGGGCGCCCGGCGCGGACGCGGTCTCGCTGTGCGGGGACTTCAACCACTGGGACCGGGCCAGCCACCCGCTGCGGCGCGACCCGTGGGGTGTCTGGGAAGGGTTCTTCCCCGACGACAACCCGGCGGCGCGTTTGAGACACGGCGACCGGGTCAAGGTACACGTCATCGCGGGCGGGGTCTGGCGGGACCGAATCCCCGCCTACGCCCGCCGCGTGGTGCAGGAGAACGGGGACAGCGGCGACTTCGCCGCTCTGGTCTGGCTGCCGCCACCCTTCGAGTTCCAGCACCCGGCCCCCGAAATCAAGGGCGGGCTGCGGATCTACGAGGCGCACGTCGGCATGGCGCGTGAGGAGGGTCGGGTCGGGACGTTCGCGGAGTTCGCGCAGGACGTCCTGCCGCGCATCGCCGCCCTCGGGTACAACGCCGTGCAGCTCATGGCGGTCATGGAGCACCCCTATTACGGGTCGTTCGGCTACCACGTCTCGTCGTTCTTCGCCGTCTCGTCGCGCTTCGGCACGCCGGAAGACCTGAAAAGCTTGATAGACATCGCCCATGGGCTGGGCCTGCGCGTCCTGCTGGACATCGTCCACTCGCACTCGGTCAAGAACGTGCTGGAAGGATTGAACCGCTTCGACGGTACCGATTTCCAATACTTCCACGCCGGGGCGCGCGGCCTGCACCCGGCCTGGGACTCGCTGGTCTTCGACTACGCCAAGTATGAGGTCCAGCGGTTCTTGTTAAGCAATGTCCGCTTTTGGCTGGAAGAGTTCCACTTCGACGGCCTTCGCTTCGACGGCGTGACGTCCATGCTGTACCTCGACCACGGCCTCCACCGGGTCTTCACTTCTTACGAGGACTACTTTGGCGGCAATGTGGACGGCGACGCTCTGGCCTACTTGCAGGCCGCGAACGATCTGGCCCGGCTGGTCCGGCCGGACGCCGTCACCGTCGCTGAGGACGTGTCCGGAATGCCGGGCGTCGCCCGGCCCGTCGCCGAGGGGGGCCTGGGCTTCGATTACCGCCTCAACATGGGCGTCCCCGACTACTGGACGAAGCTGGTCAAGACGACCCAGGACGAGGCGTGGCCCTTGGGCGCGATCTACCACGAGCTTCTAGGCCGGAGGCCGGGCGAGAAGCGCGTCGGCTACGTCGAGAGCCACGATCAGTCTCTCGTGGGCGACCAGACACTGGCGTTCCGGCTGATGGGCGAGGAGATGTACTGGAACATGGGGCGGAAAAGCGAGAGCGTCGTCGTCGAGCGCGGCATCGCCCTCTTGAAGCTGATCCGGCTGCTGACCTTCAGCCTGGCCGGGGAAGCCTGGCTGTCGTTCATCGGCAACGAGTTCGGCCACCCCGAGTGGGTGGACTTCCCGCGTGAGGGCAACGGCTTCTCCTACCATTACGCCCGGCGGCAGTGGTCCCTGGCCGACGACACACGCCTGCGCTACCGCGACTTGAACGAGTTTGACCGGGCGATGCTCGCCCTGGACACGGACTTCGGCCTGCTGCCCGACCCGCTGATCGAGCAGCTCGCGCTGCACGAGGACACCCGGCAGCTCGTCTTCCGGCGCGGGCCATTAGTCTTCGCCTTCAACTTTCACCCCACGCAGTCCTATGCCGGTCTGCGGATACCGGTCCCGGACGATGCCGACTATTCTGTGGTCCTGGACACGGACTCAGCCCTTCTGGGCGGTTCAGGGCGCGTCGCGGCGGGCGTCGTGTACCCGGCCCAGGCCGTGCCGCTGTACGGGCGGGACCGGAGCGCGCAGGTGTACCTGCCCTCGCGCAGCGCGCAGGTGCTGGCGCCGGTCAAGAAGTCCCCATGAAGACGCCGATCGCCCTGCTCCTCCTGGTCGCGGCGGCGGCGCTCGAGGCCGGCGGGGACGCGCTCGTTCGGGGCGGCCTGTTCGGGCCGACCCTTGCCCGCCGCGTCCTGCTGCTCGGCTCGGGCGCCCTGGTTTTGTTCGCCTATGGCTGCTTCGTCAACCTGCCGCGCTGGGATTTTGGGCGGCTGCTCGGCGTCTACGTCGCCGCGTTCTTCCTCGTCGCCCAGATCATCAACTGGGCCGGCTTCGGCTCGAAGCCGAGCCTGCCGATCCTGGTCGGCGGCGCTTTGATCGTCGCCGGCGGTCTGGTCATCACGCTTTGGAGGGTCTGACCGATGGGAATCTACTGGGAGTATTCGGGCGAGTGGGATGCCGGGACGCCGTAGGGCCGTCCCCCTGCACGGGTCGCTCCGAGCGGGGACAAGCCTTCGTCCACCAGTATCTTGCTTTGGTGGGAACATCTCCGGCGAAGGGCGGCTTGAGTTAGACGCCTGCGGTTCCTCGTGTGGCGTCGGACACCCGAATGCCCGATCAGCTTTTTCGGGCGGGCGGTTGAAACCGCGCCAACAAAATCACAAAACCTGCCTTCGCAGGTTCAGAGCAGACGGTTCAGGGCAGAAGGTTCAGAGCAGAGGACCTGTATTAGTACGCGAGTCTTGGGTTGGAAGTCGTTGCTTATGCAGGCAGGGAGCCTCTGTGACACCGATTGAAGTGGAGCATCCTGAGTTTGAGCGTACTCCACAGGCCCTGCCAGGAATGCGACAGGGTGCGATCAATGAAGCGGCCGCCATTGGCGGCGGAAGGTTGACGTGGGCATGAGCGGAGCGGACGACGACAGAAGGCCGGGGGCAGTCTCACTGCCCCCGGCCCTTGCTCTGCGTGCCACTCACTCGCGCCCTGCTGCCTCCTATCGTGGAGGATCTTCAAGAGACGCCGCGGCCTTCTTGCGCCTCGCCGCGATGATCAGTCCGCCCAGGCCCAGCCCGGCGACGGCGAATGTCGCCGCCGCTGAGGGTTCCGGCACGAGGGCAGGGACCGTCCGGTTAACATCGAAGGAAATGCCGTACTCGTCCGCCGTCTGTGGCCCCGTGCCCGACCCCGGCCTCACGCCGGAAAGCGTCAGGCCCAGGGTGCCCGTGTCGCCTGACCCGAACCCCGCCTGCGCCAACTCCGTGCCACCGGTATAGGTGACATCCAGACTGGCGAATAGCGAGGTGCTAGTGAGCAGATACTGGTTGATGATCGCAAAGTTGCCCTGGAGCAAATCCACATTGCTGGCGTCTTTGACCACGAAGTTGCCGCCGGTGGAGAACTGCGGGCTGGTGAAGACGACGGAGCCGCCGTCCGTGGTAATGACAGGCGCCGGAGTGCCCAGGGTGGTGCCTGAGTTGAGGGGCCCCGTCCCCGGCTGGAACGTGAAGACGGTTGGGCCGCCGGGAGTTCCGCCGCCGGTACCTTGCAGGCCGGTCCCAGCCGAGGCGACGTGTGGGAGCGCAACCAGGGCGAGGAGCGCCAGGAATAGGGCGAAACGCTTGGGCCGCGCCGGAGGGGGCGTCTGCGAACGTCGAAAGAGGAAATCCACGATCATTCTGTTGGTCCTTTCTATGATGACGCGGTCTCTAGTATTATTACCATGCATAAACCATGCCAAACTAGCAAAAAGACTGGCAGAAGGGGCAGGTTTTCTCGCATCCGCAAACCCACGTCAACCCGCACTCTCCACCCCCGCCGTCGGTAACCCCCTGGTAGGTAGGGTATGGAGCATTGGATACGCCGGCTTCCGGCTTCTTCGGGACGCCGATGACGATGACCTTCTCGGTGCGGCAGGTGAGAACGAGCAGGGTCAGCCCTCTTGATTGAGTAGAATGAAGTTACAACACTCTGTTCTGCCCAAGGAGAACTGCCTCAATGAACAGTGTAGCACCCTCGATCGCCCAACAAATGACCCAAATCTCTGTCTTTGTGGACGATTATCTCAAAGAGCATCCCGCACAAGCGGCTTGGCGGCGCTCCAACAACGATGCCCCTGCCTTCAGTGACGCCGAAGTCCTCGCCCTCGGTCTCTTGCAAGGCGTGTTCGGTTGTGCCACGCACAAGAAGACCTATCACCTGCGCTAAGGGGGACTCGCCGCTCGGCCTATTTGCGCGCGTGGGCCGGGTTTTAGAGAACAACCCGGACGTCGGCCCGGGCGCGGAGGGTGACCTAACCCCGGTGCTCGCGCCGGGGTTAAGTCCGCCGCCCCCTTCCGGGTATACTGAACCCATGAGCACTCCAGACACCTATGACACCATCAACCCGCAGGACTGGGACACCGTCGCGCCGCACTTCGCGGCCCTGGAAGCCGAAGACCTCTCCGCCCCCGGCGTCGGCGACTGGCTGCTGCGCTGGAGCGAGCTGGAAAAGAACCTGGGCGAAGCCGGGGCGCGGGCCGGCCGGGCGAAGTCCGAAAACACCGCCGACGCGCAGGCCGAGGCCGCCTATCTGCATTTCGTCCAGAAGGTCATTCCCCCATGGACCGTCGCCGCCCAGGCGCTGAAGACGAAGCTGCTGGCCGTGCCGGGCTACGAGCCTGCCCCCCAGCACCGGCAGTTCCTGCGCCGCCTCCGCAACGATGCCGACCTGTTCCGCGCCGAGAACGTCCCGCTCCAAGCGGAACTCCAGACGCTCGCCAACGAATACGACAAGCTGACCGGGGCGATGACGGCGATCGTCGTCGGCGAAGAGATGACGCTGCCCCAGGCCGAGGGCAGGCTGCTCGACCCGGACCGCGGCACCCGCGAGTCGGCATGGCGGGCCGTGCAGGAGCGCTGGCTCGAAGCGCGCGAACCCCTCGACGCCCTCTATTTAAAGATGCTGCCCTTGCGCCGCCGCCTGGCCGAGAACGCGGGGCTTGCCGACTACCGCGCCTACATGTGGCGCGCTTTGAAGCGCTTCGATTACACGCCCGAAGACAGCCTGGCCTTCGGGCGGGCCATCGAGACCGAAGTCGTGCCGCTGGCCCAGCGGCTCTTGGAGTCGCGCCGGAAAACACTGGGAGTCGAAACCCTGCGGCCCTGGGACCTCGCCGCCGACCCCGCAAACCGCGCGCCATTGCGACCCTTCGCCGACGTGGCCGAACTCGAAGAAGGGACGGCGCGCATCTTCGCGAACGTGGACCCGGCCCTGGGCGCGGACTTCGAGAAGTTCCGGAACGGCTACCTGGACCTCGGCTCGCGCAAAGGCAAGGCGCCCGGCGGCTACTGCTCGTTCTTCCCCAAGACCGGCCTGCCGTACATTTTCATGAATGCCGTCGGAACGGAGGGCGACGTCCGCACCATGCTGCACGAGGGCGGCCACGCTTTCCACGGTCTGGCATCGAGCGCCACCCAGCCATTGCTGTGGAACCGGGGGGCGCCGATGGAGTTCAACGAGGTCGCTTCCATGGCGATGGAGCTTCTGGCCCTGCCCTACCTAGAGGCCGACAAGGGCGGCTTCTACACGCCGGAAGAGGCCCAGCGCGCCCGGCAGGAGCAACTCGAAAGAATCGTCCTGTTCCTGCCCTACATGGCGGTCGTGGACGGCTTCCAGCACTGGGTCTATGCGGAGGCGCCCGAAGAGGTCACCGCCGCCGACATGGACGCCCAGTGGGACTCGCTCTGGGCCCGCTTCATGGGCGGGGTGGACTGGTCGGGCCTGGAAGAAGAGCGGGCGTCCGGCTGGCACCGCAAGCTGCATATCTTCATGGTGCCCTTCTACTATGTCGAATACGGCCTGGCCCAACTGGGCGCCTTGCAGGTCTGGCGCAACGCCCTGGCCGACCAGGCGGACGCCGTGCGCCGCTACCGCTCGGCGCTTGCTTTGGGCAACACGCGCCCCCTGCCGGACCTCTACGCCGAGGCGGGCGCGCGCCTGGCCTTCGACCGCGAGACGGTAGGGGAGCTGACGCGGCTGGTGGAGTCGCATTTAGAATGAGAGCAGGCCTGCGGGGCCGGAATCACTCGCGCCCGCGCTCACGGCACCAGAGGTATGGGCTGGGGTTTTCCCAGTACGAGGTTTTGTGGCGCGTCCTTGAGAGTGAACCCGGCTATGGGCATGTTTTCGAGAACGGGACGCGGTTCCGTCAGCGCGCCAATGAGATATTGGGCCGACGCATGCAGCGCATCCGCTCTTGGGAGACAGACTCGCCGGTCTATTATCATCCCGCCCTCTGGCTACTCCGCCCGCCTGGGCGGGGCTTGGTTGGGGTGCCAATTTTGGAGCATTTCACGACGCGGTAGCTCCGCGCCATGCCGGAAGCGGAGCGGGACCGCATCCTCTCAGAAGCCGCTGTCCATGCCGCGCTGCTGTATGAGGCTGACCTTGCCCTGTCGCCGGAGCAGCGCGAACTGACTGCCATTTCTGCGATAGAGGACGGTGTTTACGAGCACCGCGAGGGCGTCGCGGGCCAAGACGAGTGATTGAAATCACTCGCTGCCGCGGGACCTGTCCAGGGGACAGAAGAAAAGAGGGTGGGGACAAGCCCTACCCCTACGTTCCAAACAGATTCGCGTAGGGGCGCGATTTATCGCACCCTCGTCCGAAGACTCCCCCACACAGTGAGCGGCTTCGCCTACCACGCCTGGAGCTTGGGGAGGATAGCATCCACCAAGTGCTCGGCGTCCTTCCAGTTCCGCGCCCAGTCTTCCAGGGAGGGATCGCTGGCCGCTGGATAGTAGTCCGCCTCGATCCGCAGGCGGTGGAGCGTCCGAAGCTGGCTGCCCGTGATGGAGTAGCCTGCCTTGTTCGACACGGCGGCGCCGACCCGCTTGTGGACGTCCTCCGTCCCTGTGACATTGCTTTTGGCGCGGGCGATGAGGAACAGCGCGTAATCGGCACGGCCGGTGGCGGTTCGGTACTTCACTTCTGTCGCCCCCTGGCCTGCAAGCTCTCGCGCCAGACTCAAATAGAGGAGCGGGTCAAAGTTCTGTCGCATCTTCGCTCCAGCGTATCTCGAAGGCGATCTGCTCCGTGTAGAAGGCCGCCAGCCCTTCGGGCGCGGAGTGCATCCAGGCTTCATACGCGGGTCCCAGGCTGTCCCAGTAGCGGAACGCCTCACGCGCCGGCAGGTCTACCCACTGCCTGACGACGACCTGATTGCCTCCTTCCTCGGGGTCCGAGAAGCCGCGAACGTCCACCTTGAGGACGGGAACGTTGTTTCGTTCCGCCTCGCGCGCCAGCAGCGAGATCAGCCCGTCGAGCGCGGCGCGGACGGGGCTTGTCAGCAGGGAGCGGCAGGACGGGTCATAAACGACGGGCGTCTGAGAGCGGCCCGAGGGGACGGGTGCGGGCTTGACGGCAGTGATGGACATAGGTTCCTCCGTTACACCCTTGATTATACAGCGAAATCGCAGGTAAAATCGCGCTGTCGTTTCGGAGCGGGAGAACCCACATGAGAATCACCGTCACACTGGCGCGGCAGTTCGGCTGCGGCGGCTCGTACCTCGGCCAGCACCTCGCCGACGCCCTGGACCTGCGCTGCCTGGACCGGGAGATCGTCAGCCAGGCCGCCCGCGAGCTTTCTTTGGACGAGGCCGAGATGGCCGCCCGCGAGGAGCGCGGGACGCCCTTCTGGGAGCGCATGCTGCGCGGCATCACGGCTTCCCCGCCCGAGGCCCTCTACCATGCCCCCGCCGTCCTGTCCGTCTCGGACCGGGAGATCTTCGAGGCCGAGACCGGCGTGATGAAGACCATCGCCGCCCGCGAGGACTGCGTCATCGTCGGGCGCATCGCTGCCCACGTCCTGCCCCACCACCCCGGCATGGTGAACGTCTTCCTACACGCCCCTTTGAGATTCCGTGTCCCGCGCGTCATGGAATACTACGGGGCCGCCGATGAGGCCGCCGCCCGCGCCATGATTGCCCGGTCGGACGGCACCCGCGAGCGGTTCATCCGGCAGATGCTCGGGCGGGAAGAAGACGACGCCCGCTCTTATCACCTGTGTCTGGACACGAGTTCGCTGCCGCTGCCCCAGATCGCGGATCTGCTGGCCGACTTCGTCCGGCGCCGGACGGCGGAAGCGTGATATGAGCATCCCCATCCCGATTTTAGAAACGCCTCGCCTTCGGCTGCGGCCCCTGTGCGTGGGCGACGGCCAGCGCATCCAAGAGCTGTTCCCGCACCCGGAGATCGTCAAGTACATGGCGGCGGCGATCCCCTGGCCGTACCCTGAAGACGGCGCAGCCCGGTTCCTCGAAATCACACTGCCGAAGATGGAGTCGGGCCGCCAGTACGACTGGGCCATCACGCTCAAAGAGGCCGGCGACGGCCTGCTGGTCGGCATCATCAGCTTGTACCCGCACGGCGACGACAGCCGGGGCTTCTGGATCGGCCAGGACTACCAGCGCCGCGGGCTGATGACCGAGGCCGTGGCCGCCGTCAACGACTTCGCCTTTGACGTGCTCGGGATGCCGCACCTGACGCTGAACAATGCCGAGCCGAACCTCGGCTCGCACCGGCTCAAGGAAGCGTGGGGGGCCGAGATCATCGAGATCAACGACGCCGTGGCCTACGTCGGGGGCCGCTTCCGCCAGGTCCGCTGGCGGCTGACGCGCGATGCCTGGAAAGCCGCCCAGAGTGCCGGGGGTGATGCCGGGGGTGTGGAAT
>JANOOM010000245.1:0-3904 GCA_031421335.1 Armatimonadota bacterium | reverse complement strand
CGATAGGAAAAAAGGGCGCGATAGGAAAAAAGGGCGCGATAGGAAAACAGGCGCGATAGGAAAACAGGGCGCGATGAATCGCGCCCCTACTTCTTTTGCACCAGCAGGACGCCCGCGAAGACCAGCAGCACGCCGGCGACGCGCCAAACGCTCAGCGGGGCGCGCGGGACGCCGAGCCAGCCGAACGAGTCGAGTATCAGGGCGGCGGTAAGCTGGCCGCCGACGGCGCAGGCGATGACGACCGCCGTCCCCACGCGCGGCACGCCGACGACCGAGAGGGTCACATAGAAGGCCCCGAACAGGCCGCCGATCCAGATCCACCAGGGGTTCCCGGCCAGGCCCGTCAGCCGTCCGCGCCCCAAAAGGCCGAACGCGACGGCTAGGGCCAGCGGGACCGCGCCGACGGCGAAGGAGATCAGGGCGCTCAGAGCGGGCGAGCCGACCGCCTCACGCAGCCGCGTGTTGACGGTGGCCTGTAAGGTCAATCCGGCCCCGGCGACGACGAGAAGGAATACGAGGAAGATCTGTGCGAGGCTCTGCATGGGGCCAGTATACCCACGTTTGGCGCGCGCAGGAATCCCACCCCCGACCGCCGAACACTGACTTGCCCGCGCCGAATGGAGACCACGTCCTTGAACGAGGCCGCGCCGCCCGCTCCTGTTCCCGCCCGCCCCCGCCCCGACTACGGGAAAGCCGCACCCCGGCCGGCCCCCTTCTGGCGGGCGATCTTGATCGGGCTTCTGCTCATCCCCCTTTCCACTTACTATGGCAACTACGCCTACGTCGTCGTCCAGGCCATGCTCTGGGGGCAGACGTCGCTGCTGCGCGGGCCGGTCTTCTTCCTATTCGTGCTGACGCTCTCGAACCTATTATTTCGCAGGGTCACGCGGCGGGCCGGCCTGCTGCCCTCCGAGATGCTGATCGTCTACTCCATGATCGCCGTCTCAGTCTGCGTTTCCGGCTTTGGGCAGGTGCAGTGGCTCGTCAACATCCTGCCCGCCGGATCGCACTTCGCCAACCAGGCCAACCACTACGACCAGTTCTTGTTCTATGTGCCACCTTACCTCGTCCCGCACGACCCGCAGGTCATCCAGGACTTCTACCGGGGCGGCAAGACGATGTACCGGCTGGATATCCTGAAGGACTGGGCCGCGCCCGTTCTGGTCTGGTCGCTGTTCTTGTTCGTGCTCTGCTGGGTGACGCTTTGCCTCTCCTCGCTGTTCCGAAGGCAGTGGACCGACGACGAGAAACTGACCTTCCCCCTCGTCCACCTGCCTCTCCAGATGGCGAATGGGGCGGCGGGCCGGGCGCCCTTCTATGCCGATCGCCTGATGTGGGCCGGCTTCCTTCTGGCGGGCTTGCTGGAGTCCATCAACTACGTCTCCTTCTTTTATCCCGCTTTCCCCCATGTCCCCCTCAAGCCCAACGACTGGCATTTAGAGACCTCCATCACCGTCCACCCCTGGACCAGCGTCGGGACCCTGACATTGGCCTTCTACCCGTTCGCCATCGGGATCGCCTTTCTGCTGTCCCGCGAAGTCGCTTTTTCCTGCTGGTTCTTTTATTTGCTGACACGCCTGGAGAACGTCGGGGCGGCTGTCTTCGGCTTGAACGAGGGCGGCGGGACCGGCGTCCACGCCCGCGCGCCCTTTCTGGGCGAGCAGGGGGTCGGCGCCTTTCTCGCTCTGGGCGCACTCCTGCTGTGGCGGGCGCGCGGCCCGCTTTTCCTGGCCTTCCGGTCCGGCTGGGACCGGACATTGGCCGCCCAGACCGACGACCCGCACGCGCCGATCTCGCCGCGCGTCGCTTTGTGGAGCGGGCTGGCCGGGCTGACCGCCCTGACAGTCTTCCTCCTGACTTTAGGTTTACCGCTCGGCATCGTGCTGGCTTTCTGGGCGGTCTACTTCCTGTTTCTGATCGTCCTGACGCGCATCTTCGCCGAGGCCGGGGCGGGCTGGGCCTGGGGGCCGATGGTGAACGTCCACACCGTCGTGCTGGACGCGGTCGGCGTCAGCAGCCTGGGGGCGCGGCCTTTGACGATGTTCGGGTATCTGGACTGGTTCGACAACGAGTTCCGGGACACGGCCATGCCGCACCAACTGGAAGCGATGAAGATGGGGCGCGAGACGGACACGCCGCGCCGCCAGCTCTTTTATGCCCTGCTCATCGCCGCCGCCGTGTCGGGCGTCATCGCCTTCTGGGCCTATCTGCACATGTATTACGAGTTCGGGGCGGCGTCGGCGAAGGTCCGGCCCGCCTTGCAGGGATTGGGCCTGGGGCATCTGAAGGAGATCGCCAACTGGATCAAAAGCCCGACCCCCGCCGACCCCGCCTCCTTGCGGGCGATGGCGGCGGGCGGCGTCCTGGTGCTGGCTTTGGCGGCCTTGCGTCAGGCGTTCGTCTGGTGCCCCTTGCACCCCATCGGCTACGCCCTGGCCGGGACGGCCTCGATGGAGTACATGTGGTGCCCGTTCTTCCTCGCCTGGGTGGCAAAGTCGGTGATCCTGCGCTACGGCGGCTACACGCTCTACCGCCGCGCCCTGCCCTTCTTCCTGGGCCTGATCTTAGGGGATTACATCGTGCCGACGTTGTGGGGCCTGTGGGGGACGGCGGCCCACACGCAAGTCTACATGTCGTTCCCGCACTGACAAGAACCCACCCCGCTCGCTCAGGCTCGCCACCCCCTCCCGAAGCGGAAGGGGCAGGAGAAAAACTCTTCACCTTCCCGTTTCGGGGTCGGGTGCAGTTGCGCCAGGGTCGCCGCTTGCGGCGGGGTGGGTTCTGTCGGCTAGATCGTCCCGCGTTGTGATGGAGGCATTCCGCGCCACCTCGATCTCCACCATCTCGGTTTCTTCCGGCGTCAGGCCGAGGAAGTCCGCGGCCGTGCCGACTCGGAAGCCAGCCTGTTCCAAACGTTCCCGTTTTGCTCTATCCATAATGCTTCTGCTCCTATCGCTTGTTTCTTCAACGGGTGTCACACACGGCGGCCCCGGGAGTGCTGGGCGGGGGAGCCTGGACGAGTGAATGAATTCACTCGCTCCGCGTAGGTTTGTCCAAGGGACAAGGGAGCAGGTTCCCAGAGGCGTACATTCGGGGCTGTTCCACTGTCCCCTGGACAGGTCCCAAGTAGCGAGTGAATTCATTCACTCGTCCGAACTCGTCCGAACCACCCGGATCATTACGATCACTTCCACTTATTTGATTACCACCCCCCCACCGAGTTCTATGGCCTCGTTCACTGCATCGGCGATGTTTGCGAAACGGGCCAGTATTTCATCCCTCTCCTCTTTCATGGCTCGGACCAGTGGGGGAGGTATCGCAGCAAACAGCGCGACATTCTGGATCAACTGGGCCTGCCACTCTTTCTGGATCTTCATAAAGTCAATCCCTCGGACAGTCCGGCGCTGCCCATCTTCATCGAGGGTGTAAACTTTCACTTCGAGGCTCATATTGTGTCCTTCCAGGCGTCGCTCTTCCACATGCCATACCCATACGCGGGAACCTTTTTTTCTCCTGCCGCGTTCCTTCTATTGAGCGCACTAAACTCAAGTAAGTTCAGAATAATCAACCGTTCGGGAACCGGAAGTCTGGGTACAACATAGCACACTCCCGAGTGGCCCAACATCAAGAGCAGGAGACGCACCCATGGCGTTCAACGATTACCGCGATATCATCCGGCAGATGGAGCGCGAAATGCAGCAGTTGTCGGACGAGGCGTTCCGGGGCTTCTTCGCCCTGCCCACCGGCACGGCGGGCCGCTTCTGGCAGCCGCCGGTAGACGTCCACGAAACGGCGGAGGCCATGCTGATTAAGGTGGAACTGGCCGGCGTCAAGGCAGACGACATCCACGTCGCGCTGACGCCCGACGACCGCATCCTCAACATCAGCGGGACGCGGCGCGAGG
>JANOOM010000244.1:0-17426 GCA_031421335.1 Armatimonadota bacterium | reverse complement strand
GAACTCCGTCGCGATCCGGTCCAGGCCGTTGACCTCCTGGACGATCATGTCTAAAAACTCGCCGTGCTCGGCGACGACGTCTTCGGGCAGGCCCCGGCGCAGGAGCTGGGCCGCCCCCTTGATGGACGACAGCGGGTTGCGAAGCTCGTGCGCGATGTTGGCGGCGAGCTGCCCGGTCTCGGCGAGCTTGGAGACCCGCTCGACTTCTTCCTTCATCTGGACCTCGTTGGTGACGTCCTCGAAGATGACCACAACGCCCAGCGAATCCCCCGACTCGCTGCGGAGCTGGGACGCGCTCAGGTTGATATAGGTCTCCTCGCCCTGGGCATCCGGGTAGCAGAGCTGGCTGCGGGTGAACACTTTGCCGGTCTGGGCGGTCAGCTCGACCATGTGCGTGGTTTCCTCGCGCACGGCCTTATCGAGCTGGAGCATCTTGATGAACTGGCGGTAGTGCTTGCCGATGACCTGGCCGGCCCGCAGGTTGACGATCTCCGCGGCGCGCTTGTTCCAGGTCACGACGTAGCCGTTCTTGTCCACGGTGATGACGCCCGCCGCGATGGAGCGCAGGATGTTGTCGGTGTAGCGGGTCAGGTTGCGAAGCGAGGTCATCTCGCGATAGATGGTGGCCGCCTGCGAGGCGACCAGGTGCAGCATCATGACGCTCTCCTCGGTGTAGAGGTCCGGCGTCCGGCTTTCCATCATCAGCACCCCGATCAGCTCGTCGGCCACGACCAGTGGGATCGCCATGCGCGAGCGCGAGCGAGGCGCCTCGCCGCCGCTCGCCGTGTCCGAAGCGATCAGGCCGGTCCGGGCGCGCAGGGCGCGGGCGGCGATGCTATCCCCGCCCAGGGTCAGCGTGCCGTGTCCGACGGTCTCGTCGGCCCGCTCGCCGCGCGCCGCCCGCACGGTCATGGTCTGGCCGTCCTCGTCCACGGTCAGCAGCGAAGAGTCGTCGCTCCAGACCAGACTGGCGACGATGTCCAGGATGGACGACAGGGCCTCCTCCAGCGTCGTCGCCGTCCGCACTTTCTGCATCAGCTCGTAGACGGCCGACAGCTCCAAGTCGCGCTGCCCGATACGCCGCTCATAAGACGACGCGCTGCGGAGAACGGTGGCCGCCTGTGAGGAGGCGACCGCGATCAGCTTCAGCTCCTGGTCACCATAGTCCGTCCCGTGCTTGCCCAGAATCAGAAAGCCGACGGCCGCTTCGTCCACGACCAGCGGCACCAGGGCGGTCGCTCGGTGGCGCGATAGGAACGCCTCAAAGACCGGCCGCCACTCCGGCCCGAAGGTCTCTTCGGCCCCTTCAGCCGTCAGCAGGCGCGGCGCGCGCAGGGCGCGAGCGGGGGCCGAGACCGGGACGGGCGCCATGAAGGAGCGTAGTTTCTTGCCCAGGACTTCGGAGACGCCGCGCCAGTGCAGCGCGCTCAGTCCCTCCTGCGAGTCGTCGAAGAGCAGCAGCAGGCCTGCGTCGCTGTCGGTAATCTGGGTCGCCAAATCGTTGACGGTCTGGGCGGCCTTCTGGACGCCCGAAGTCGCCGCCAGCGTCTTGCTCACCTCGTACAGCGTGGTCAGCTCGGCGTAACGCTTTTCCTGGCCGGCGATGATGCGGGCGTTCTCGATGGCGATGCCGGCCTGATGGACGAACGTCGAGAGCAGCTCGATATCGGCCCACGCGATGGGCCGCAGCGGGCCGGTGTTGCTGACGACGATGACGCCGATGCAGCGCCCGCGCGCCACGACCGGCTGGGCGTAGAACGCCTCCATCTCCAGCGCTCGCCCGTATTCCCGCTCGCCAGCCGGCGCGTGCCGCGCGTCCTCCACCAGCAGTGGCGCCCGCCGCTGGGCCACCGTGCCGATCACGCCCTCGCCCATGCGGACCTCGGCATCCGGGTCGCCCGGCCCGGCCCGGCGGAAGCCGCGCACGATGCGCGGCGAGAAGCAGCCCGTTTCCATGTCCAGTAGGTAGATCCGGCAGCGGTCGAAGTGGACGACGTCCACGATGTTGTCCGCCACCTGGTTCAGCACCTGGTCGAGGTCCAGCGTGGACGTGATCGTCTCGGTCAAAGCGGCCAGCGTGGACAACTCTTGCAGCTTGTGGTTGAGCCGGGCATAGAGCTGGGCGTTGTTGATGGCAAGCCCGGCCTGGGTCGCGAAAATGGAAAACAGCCGCAGATCTTCTTCGGTGAAGAACGGGGCGGCGGCCCGGCGGCGGATGCACAGCACGCCCTGGACCGCACCGTCCTCGTTCTTCATCGGCATACAGATCGAGGAGGAGACGTCGGGGACGCTGTGGACCGCCGACCCGTGGAACCGAGGGTCGTCGGCCAGTGAGTTCAGCAGCAGCGGCTCGCCCGTCTCGACCACCCGGCCCGCGATGCTGCTGCCGACGAATATCCGGGCGTTCTCCACCACGTCGTCGGGCAGGCCGTGCGAGGCGGCGATGACCAGAGAGTCCGACTCGGGCAGCTTCAGCAGCAGCGAGCAGGCTTGCGCCTCCATAACGGCCGCCGCCTTCTCGGTGATCATGTCAAGGAGTCGGTCAATTTCGACCTTGTCCATCGCCTGCCCGATGTCGTAGACCGTGGCGACCTCGCGGATGCGCCGCTCCACCTGCGCCTGGGCGGCGGCCACCTCGCTCTCCGAGAGCGTCTGCCGCAGCGCGATCAGGAAGAAGGGGGCCAGCGTCCGGGACGTCTCGGGCCAGAGCGCGCGCGCTTCTTCGGGCAGGTCCGCAGCCCAAAGCCCCAGTGGCTCGCCTGAGGCCCCATGCAGCAGGGCCGCGCCCTCGCACCCGCTGCTCCCCCGCCCCCCGGCGGCCAGGCAGTCGCAGGCGCGCGCACGCAAGGCGGGCGCAGCATCCCCTTCAAGCAGCAGCAGGCTGTCCCCAGGTCCCACGCGGTAAAGGGCCGTGTGCGCCCCCGCGAGGGCCTCGGATGCCAGCGCCAGCAGCGGGCGCAGTGCGGGCTGGGTGTCGTCCGCCACGATTTGCGCCGACCGCCACAGCAGTGCTTCTAGCTTGTCGCCTTCGAGTGTTCTGTCCATAGAGAGTCCATCGCTTTATTATCCGGCACTTTTCCCGCGTTGTCAAGCGTACACAAAAAACACGGATATGCCCGTCGAAGTTTACCCACCGTCATGGGTGGGGCAGAAGCAAAATAAATACAGCCGAGAAAGAGGACACGATCACCATGGCCACAGACGCCACCCCGCGCGCCACCGACGCGCTGACCAGCAGCCAGCCTGACAAGCCCGCCTTTCGCGACGCCGCCCAGGAGACCGCCGACCGGGCCATCCTCGCCGGCGCTCCCGTTGATCACACTTTGGGCGACCATGTCGCCGCCATCACCGAGACGCCGCGCGAGAAAGAAATAGACGCCGCAAACGGCCTGCGCGGAGCCAAGGGCCGGAAACCCACGGCGGAAGACTTTGACGGCCTCCTCACACCCGAAGGCGCGAGCGGCGACACCGTCGGCTCCGATGTCTCTAACCGCACCCTCGTCTTCGGCGAGGACGGCAGCCTCGGCGGACTCTGATCGGGCGCTGAAGCGCGCTTTTAACAGTGTCGGCAGATGTGGCCCGACTTTGCAGCATGGGGCTGACGGCTGGCCCAAGCGGAACTACGAGTCACTCTCCGGTGTTCTTCCTGTGATAAGCACCAGCCGGCGGCGGCCCGGTGCGACCTTGCAAAAATGCGGGCAGTGTGCTATACTAAAGCATCAGTTCCAGAGAACACACTTCCTGAAAAGAGCGGGCACTGCGCCCGCTCTTTCTGTCTGTCCTGTGTCACTCTGTTTCGTGTCTGTTTTGCGTCCGCATTGGGGAGCATTGAATAACTCTATGAACGGCGATTTTATCGAAGCCCTGCGGCAGATCGAAAAGGAAAAAGATATCCCTTTCGCTACGCTGCTCAAGACCCTGGAAATAGCGCTCGGCAAGGCTTACAAGAAGCACTACAACGTCACCGGGGACGTGGCCGTCCATATTGACACCACCAAGAACGCTTTCAAGTTTTCGGCGGAGAAGGTGGTCGTCGAAGCCGTCACCAACGAACATGCCGAGATGACCCTTGAGGCCGCCCACAAGATCAAGGCGGACGCCGTCTTGGGCGATATGATCCCAATCACGGTCACGCCGGAGAACTTCGGCCGCATCGCTGCCCAGACCGCTCGGCAGGTGATGATGCAGGAGTTCCGCGAGACCGAGCGGGAGAAGGTCTTCGACGAGTACAACGCCAAGATCGGCGAAGTCGCGACGGGCATCGTGCAGCGCACCGAGATGGGCAACGTCTACATCAACATCGGCAAGCTGGAAGCCCTGCTTCCCAAGCAGGAGCAGGTGCCGAGCGAGCCGTACCGGTTTAACGACCGCATTAAGGTATACTTACTGGAAGTGCGTAAGTCCACGCGCGGCCCGCAGGTGATCGTCTCGCGCTCGCATCCCAGCCTGATTCGCCGTCTCTTCGAGCTGGAAGTCCCCGAGATCGCCGACGGCTCCGTGCTCATCAAGAGCGTCGCCCGTGAGGCGGGTGCGCGCTCGAAGATCGCCGTCGCTTCCGAAGAAGACCGGATCGATCCGGTCGGTGCCTGCGTCGGCCACCGCGGTGCGCGCGTACAGGCGGTCGTGTCCGAGCTTTACGATGAGAAAATAGACATCGTCCGCTGGAGCGCCGACGTCAAGCAGTTCGTCCAGGAGAGTCTGTCGCCCGCCAAGAGCGTCCAGGTGAGGGTCAACGAGGAAAAGAAGTCCTGCTTCGTCCTGGTCCCAGACAGCATGCTGTCACTCGCCATCGGCAAGTCCGGCCAGAACGTCCGCCTGGCCGCCCGCCTGACCGGCTGGCGCATAGACATCCGCTCCGAGTCGCAAGAGGCCAAGGCCGCCTTCACGCGGGCGGCGGAGGAAGTCGAGGCCGAAGAGCGGGGTGCGTCAGACACGGCGGCCACGGCCCTGACCGGTGACGGCGCTGCCGTCCTACCGACCGGCGAAGACGGCAATGCCGTCGCTTATGGCGACGAGGTGACCATCACCGCAGACATGCTGAAGATGCTGGACGAAGAGGACGACGAGGGGTAGGAAAGCCACCTCGGGGAGCAGGGAAGCGCGCATAATACCATTGCCTACGAGGCTGAAGCAGGCCGCTGAAGACGCCTTCCAGGATAACTCCTTGCTGATCCTCCTCTCCTCAGGGGAACGTGAGGTGGCGGCCCAGTGGTACGAAGACTCTGCTGCCCGAACCGCTGGTGATCAGGCTGACTTGGCGCGGCTTTACAATCTGGAACGTGCGCGCTTCCTTCGCGGGCAGGTGTCGCGGATCGCCCGCCGTGCCCCGGATTTCGCTGCGGAAGTCGGATATCGGAAAACAGCAGACAAAGCATGACATTCAAGTTCCAAGAGGATGACAAGGTTGTGCTGGTAGATGGGGAAGGTCATGCCTCGTTCCTCCCGGTGGGCAGCCTCGGGATAGTTTTCTGCCAGTACACGACAACTCCGCCCGCCTACGAAGTCAACTTCAGAGACGTAAGCGGCAAAGAGCTTGGCTCCATCGTCTACGAAGACGAGATCGAGTTGGCTCGTGACGGAGTGACTGTGCCTGTTCGCGAAGCCGCCTGGACCGCCTGACCACACGCAACCAAGATGAAAACGCGACACATACCCATACGCACCTGCGTCGTCTGCCGGCAGCCGTCGGACAAGAAAGCCCTGCTCCGGGTCGTCCGCGCCCCGGAAAAAGATGGCGGCGGCGTGGCCGTAGACCCCACCGGGCGGGCGAACGGGCGCGGGGCCTACATCTGCGCCTCGGCGGCCTGCATTGACAAGGCCATCAAGCAGAAGCGTTTTGAGCGCTCTCTGTCGGCGGGTTCGGTGCCTCAGGCTTTGGCGGACGCTCTGAAAAGTCTCGCGGAAGAAGTGACGAAAGAAACGATGGAAAAAACTGGGGCCGCCGTGCAGTCCACAGGAGCCACTGAATGAGTTAAACGATGTAAACGAGAGGTGAATTGATTATATGTCAGGTGTGCGTATTTACGATCTAGCGAAAGAGTTGAATATCTCCAACAACGAGCTTTTGGACATGCTGAAGGACATGGGCGAGCCTGCTCGTACCCCTTCCAGCACGCTGCCCGATGTGGCAGTCGCAGCCATCCGCCAGCGCTCCGACGGCAAGACCGCGGTCGCAGCGGCCGGCAATGGTGCCGTCAGCCCGAACGGCAACGGGACGGCGCGCGCCGCCGCTCCTTCCTCCCCCAACGGTAACGGCGCGGCTGCCCCCGCCTCCAGCGCAGTCGCCGCCGACCCAGCGCGCGTGGTGGACGTCCCCACCGTTATCACCTTGAAAGACTTTGCGGCACTGATCGGCGTCGCGGCCCCAGACATCCAGAAGAAGCTGATGGGGCTAGGTGTCCTCGCTTCGCTGAACCAGAAACTCAGCCCGGAAGTCACCACGCGGCTCGCCAAGAGCTACAAGGTCCTCATCAACATCGTCTCCGACGCGCCCAAGGTGAGTGCCGAGGCCGTGCCCGTCGCCGTCCCGACCGCCCCTCGCGTCGCCGTCGTCGCCGCCAAGCCGCGCCAGAAGGCCGCCGGGCCAGTCGCCCGCCCACCCGTTGTCACCATCATGGGCCACGTTGACCACGGCAAGACGTCGCTGCTGGACGCCATCCGCCATGCCAAAGTCGCTTCGGGCGAGTTCGGCGGTATCACCCAGCACATTGGCGCTTATCAGGTGGATGTGGACGACCCTAGCGCGCCCGGCACCAAGCGCAAGATCACTTTCCTGGACACGCCCGGTCATGAGGCGTTCACCGCCATGCGGGCGCGCGGCGCGCAGGTCACGGATATCGCCGTCCTCGTCGTCGCCGCCGACGACGGCGTCATGCCGCAGACCATCGAGGCCATCAACCATGCCAAGGCCGCCGGCGTCCCCATCGTCGTCGCCATGAACAAGATTGACAAGGACGGCGCCAACCCGACCAACGTCATGACGCAGCTCACGCAGTACGACGTCATGCCGGAAGCTTACGGCGGCACCGTGCAGGTGGTGGAAGTCTCGGCCAAGGAAAAGCTTGGCCTGGACGATCTGCTGGAAACCATCCTGCTCGTCGCCGACGCCGAGGTCGAGCCGAAGGCGGACCCGAGCGCGCCCGCCACCGGCACTGTCGTCGAGGCCGAGATTGACAGGGGACGCGGCGCCGTCGCCACGATTCTCGTAGACCAGGGCACGCTCAAGATGGGCGATTCCATCGTCGCCGGCTCGTCGTTCGGCCGCATCAAGGCGATGCTGGACGACCTCGGGAACCGTGTCAAGACCGCGACGCCCGCCACGCCCGTCGTCATCCTGGGCTTGGGCAGCGTTCCCGCCGCCGGGGACCGCCTGGAAGTGGTCAAGGACGAGAAGACTGCCCGGCAGATGGCAGGAGAGCGCGCCGCGGACTCGCGCGACGAAAAGCTGAACACACGCCGCCCGGTGACGCTGGAAGACCTGCAAAAGCAGTTCAAGAGCGGTGCCAGCAAAGAACTGAACTTGATCATCAAGGGGGACGTGCAGGGGTCGGTCGAGGCCATCCGGCAGTCCCTGGAGAAGATCCAGCACTCCGAAGTCAAGGTTCGCTTTATCTCATCCGGCGTCGGGGCTGTTTCCGACTCGGACGTTTTGCTGGCTTCAGCGTCTTCGGCCCTCATCGTCGCCTTCAACACGCGTGCTGAGACCGCCGCCCAAAGACTGGCCGAGGCCGAGCACGTCGAGATCCGCGAGTACCGTGTCATCTACGACCTGATTGACGACGTCAAGCGCGCCATGGCCGGTCTGCTGGACCCGATCTTTGAAGAGGTCGCTCTGGGCACTGCTGAAGTGCGCGCCGTCTTCAAGCTGCCGCGCGGCGGCGGCTCCATCGCCGGCTCGTATGTCACGAGCGGCAAAGTCGTCCGGGGTGCCCAGGTCCGCGTCAAGCGCGGCGGCAAGCAGGTCTTCGACGGCAAGGTGGACACGCTGCGCCGCGAGAAGGACGACGCCCGCGAAGTGGCCCAGGGCTTCGAGTGCGGCATCCTGATCCCCGGCTACGACCCGCAGGAGCCGGTCAACGACCGCCCCCAGGACATCCTGGAGTGCTACGAGATGCGCCGCGTCGAGCGGACGCTGTAACAAGGAGGGCGGGCCAATGCCCGCCCTTCTTCCCCCTGCGTTATGACAATCGGCCTCTTGACGGCGGAACTGCACATCGAGGAATCGAACTCGCTCAAAGACAAACGGCAGATTTTGAAAAGCCTGCTCGCGCACCTGCGAGCCGAGTTCAACATCTCAGCGACAGAAGTGGGCGACCACGATATCTGGCGGCGCGCGACCATCGGCATCGCCCTCGTCGCCACGGACGCCTCGTTCGCCCACCAGGTCCTAGACAAGATCATTGACCACATCGAGAGCAATCCGCGCGTGGACTTGGGCCACAGTGAGATCGAGATGCTCTGAAAGAGACTTTCTTATGCCAGCAACGCGGAAACAGCGGCTGCAAGACCAACTGCGCGCAGTGTTGTCCGAGATCATCCTGCGCGAGATGCGCGACCCCCGCTTCCAGGAGGGCCTGCTGTCCATCACCGACGTGGATGTGACGGCGGACTACAAGCAGGCGACCATCTACGTCAGCGTACTTGGCACCGAAGAAGTGCGCCAAGGCAAGCTAAACCTGCTGCGCGGCGCGACCGGCGTCCTGCGCGAGCAGCTCAAGAAGTCCAAGGCGTTCATCAACGTTCCCTCGCTGACCTTCAAGTATGACGAAGCCATCGAGCGCGGCAGCCACATCTTTGAAGTGCTGGAACAAGTCAAGCGCGAAGACGACGCACGGCCCAAGGCGCCTGCCGAGGAAGTGCCTCTGGAAGACGGGGCGGCGCATGAGCCTGCCTGAGACACACGGCCTGACCCGGCCCCTGTCGGAAGCGGCGGCGGCCATCGGCGAGAGCAAAACAATCGTCCTAGCCTGCCACGTCAACCCGGACGGTGACGCACTTGGCTCGATGATTGGCTTGGCGCTTGCCCTCATCCCGCTCGGCAAAGACCTCGTTTGCCTGTCTCAAGACGGCGTCCCCGACATCCTGCGCTTCCTGCCCGGCACGGAGCTAGTCGCCCAGACGACCGACGTTCCCGCGTTCGACCTCGCCCTGGTCGTGGACAGCGGGGAACTGGCGCGTGTCGGCGAGACCGTCAAGCCGCTCATCGCCCGCGCCAAGTGCATCGTGGACATTGACCACCACGTCACGGCGGGCGCCTTCGGCGACATCCGTGTCCTCGACGCCACGGCAGCCTCCACGGCGGAGATCGTCTACAGCCTGCTCCAGACGCTCAAAACGCCGATCACGCCAGAAATCGCCACCTGCCTCTTCACCGGCATTATCACCGACACCGGCTCATTTCGGTTCCAGAACGTCACCCCGAACACCTTGCGCGTCGCGGCCAAGCTGCTCGAAGCCGGCGCCCCGCCCGCCCACATCTCCGAGAACGTTTTCGAAAACCGCACCTTCGCCGCCACCCGCCTGCTCGGGTCTGCTCTCGCCGCACTCGACCAGACGCCCGATGGGCAGATCATCTGGACCCACATCACGGCCGCGGACTTCCGCACCATCGGCGCGACCGATCAAGATACCGAGGGCGTCGTCAGCTATGTGCGCGGCGTGCGCGGCGCGGAAGTCGGCATCCTGTTCCGCGAAATGGAAGGCGGCTCCATCCGCGTCTCCCTGCGCGCCCGCGAGAGCGTGAATGTCGCCGAGATCGCCGCCCGCTTCGGCGGCGGCGGCCACCGCATGGCCTCCGGCTGCACCCTCGGTCTGCCACTGGCCGAAGCGGAGCGGGCCGTCATCACCGCAGTTCAGACGGCTCTCGCCTAAGTTAGCCCATTGGATTGCTTCTGCTTCTGCCAAAGATGCGGCAGGATGATTGCCAGCGCAATAGCTGCCATTAGGACGCTGTCGAGTGCAAGGTATGCCACCCACGTTTTGTCTGTCTCTAAAGCATCAAGAAAAACGGAAACGGCCCGCCCGCCGAAGATAATCGCGAGGAACAGTGGGAAAGAAGCCAGGAAGAAGATACGCCCAAGGTGACTGATCCTATTGTCGCTCCCTGCGGGTGCTTTTAATGTCGAAAAGTGGTGAGCGTAGGTCCCCCCTGCGATCATCCCTGTGCCTAAACCCAATGGTCCACACCACATACTGCAATACAGGGCCACATAGAAGGCGCCAAACGCGGGGGCTGGTGCATCCCCCAGAAAAGCTCTAAGCGAACCATCACATAAAGCAGTCACGACGCCCAAAGCGAAACCGATGACGTACCCCAGCGGCATTCCCAACGCCGCACCGGCCAGGATGCCGCTCATCAACCTCAAGGCTCTCATTCGCTACCTCGCTGTTGAAGCGGCCGGCGCCGGTCACTTCAAATGACTATCATCAACTCCCGCACTGCCGCCCCGATGTCCGGGGCGCGCATAAACGTCTCGCCCACCAAGACCGCCTTCGCCCCTGCGGCCGCCACGCGCTTGACATCGGCGGGCGTTTTGATCCCACTTTCTGCTACCAGGGTCACGCCGTCCGGCACCATCGCCGCCAGCCGCTCCACCGTTCCCAGGTCCGTCACGAACGTGTTCAAGTCCCGGCCGTTGATGCCGATAAGCTTTGCCCCCGCCCCAAGCGCGACTGCCATTTCAGCCTCGGTATGAACCTCCACCAATGCCGTCATCCCGATCTCCCCCGCGATGGCGCGGTAGTCGGCAAGCTGCGCCGGACTGAGGGCCGCCGCGATCAACAAAATGGCGTCCGCCCCGATCACCCGAGCCTCGTAGACCTGGAACGCATCTACGATGAAGTCTTTCCGCAGCAGCGGCAAATCTACCGCCATGCGGATGGTCGTCAGATAGCCGTCATGGCCCTGAAAAAAGCGCTCATCGGTCAGCACGGACAGGCACGCCGCGCCGCTCTGCTCATACACTCGGGCGATCTGCACCGGGTCAAAGCCGGGCCGGATGACGCCTGCCGAGGGCGAAGCTTTTTTCACCTCGGCGATGAGTGCGACTGAGCCGGCGGGCGGCGAAAGCAGTGCCTGAAAGAAGTCGCGGCACACCCAGCCGATACTGCGCGCGGCCTCCTCGATGTATGGCGTTTTGGCCTTGCGCGCCGCGACTTCCTCTTGCTTGTGCGCCAGGATGGTGTCCAAGATCGTCGGCTCAGGCATTCGTAAACTCCTTCAGCCGCTCCAGCGCCGCAAGCGACGCGCCGCTGTCGATCAGCGCGGCGGCCCGTTCCATTCCCGCCTCCAGGTCCTCCTCCACGCCCGCGACCAGCAGCACGCCCGCCGCGTTCAGCAGGACGATGTCGCGGCGCGGTCCCCGGTCCTTCCCCTTCAAGATGTGCAGCAGGATATCGGCGTTCTCGGTGGGGCTTTCGCATCCCGCGACGTGCTCGATGGTCGCCCGCGCGATGCCAAGATCCCATTCCGGGTCCAGCGTGTACGACGTCACCTGCCCATTTCTTAGCTCGCTCACGGCGGTTGCCCCCAGCGTGGACAGTTCATCCAGCCCGTCCACGCCATGCACGAGCAGGGCGCGCTGGCTGCCGAGGTTCCGCAGCACAAGCGCCAGAGTCTCACAGACCGCCGCGTCATAAACCCCGATGAGCTGCACCGGCGCCCCGGCGGGGTTCGTCAGCGGCCCGAGCAGGTTGAAGATCGTTCGAATTCCGATTTCCTTGCGCGGCCCGGCCGCGTACCGAAACGATGGGTGCATGGAGGGCGCGAACAGGAACCCGATGCCGACCTCTTCGATGCATTTCCCGAGCTGCTCCGGCGGCAGGTCCAGCTTCACGCCCAGTGCTTCCAGAACGTCGGCGCTGCCGCACTTCGAAGTCGCCGCCCGGTTGCCGTGCTTGGCGACGGCGAGCCGCCCGTCGGCGGCGACCACCAACGCCGCCGCGGTCGAGACGTTGAAGGTCTTCAGCGAGTCGCCCCCCGTCCCGCAGGTGTCCACGATGACCTTGTCGGTGTGGACGGGGACGTGAACGGCGTACTCGCGCATGATGCGGGCGAATCCGGTGATCTCCTCCACTGTCTCGCCCTTCATCCGCAGGGCCACGGCCAGGGCGGCGATCTGCGCGTCGGTCGCCTGCCCCTCCATGATCTGCCGCATGACGTCGGACGCCTCGGCCTCAGTTAAGTGGTTGCCGTCAATCAGGTGCTGTATTGCTCGCTTCATGTAAGATGCCTAACTCATTATGTTGTGTCAGTAGTTGTCGTCATTGCAGGTGACTTCCAGTATTGTATACTGTGCCTTGTCTAAAGGACACAGGATGCGGTCCAAGTACCAGGAGAAGTCTGAAAACCTTCCACAGATGCGGTGTGAAAAGCCGCTCACGAGAACATGAACAACATCTTTGGAATAGAAGGTGAATATGACTTCCTCATCCTCATCCCGCCATTGTTGTTGGATAGCGATTTTTTGACCTTCTGAGCATTTAGCATCGAGAAGCCGCCGTGTGTTCTCCCACTCACCTGGCTCGGCGTAGCTCCAATCTGCCTCTATGTACTCAATGAAGTGCTGATAGCGGACTCTGCCTTCCCAGAACTGCCAGCCAGCATCATGCAAGATGTCGAGAGTCTGGCTAGGCGCTGGCGCATCAAAGAGCGTAACATCAATGCTCGAAACGATACTCATTACAAGTGAATTAGCCCCCGCACCAGTTCCGCCCGCTCTGTCTCCCCTTGCGCGTCCAGCGCCTCGGCGTCGAGCCGTAGCTGCCCGGCCAGTGGCGGCGGGGTGCCGACTTGAACGTCGCCGCGCAGGGTGTCCAGCGTCACCTCGTTGACCGACGTTTCTAGGGGAGCGGCGGCCGGCATGTTCTGGTAGAAGAAGGCCGCCATCGGCTCCGACAGCGCCTCCACGATGCCGTCGTCGTGCTGCAAGGAGAGCGAGAGGACGCGTGGGTCCAGCGTGATCGGGTGGACGTCCGGCCGACCGAAGCGCCAGCGGTAGGCGTTCAGGAAGCGGCGCAAGACCTCCTGGCCCGTCGCCAAAGCGCTGTCGCGCAGCTCTTCCGTGTCTTCGCCGCCGACCAGTGTTTGTTCCAGGACCAGGCGGAGGGTCTTGCCCGTCCACCAGGCCCACTCGCCGAAGATGCCTTTGCCGTCCGTACCTTCGCTCAGAGAGGGGGGAAAGAACAGGGTCGCGTCCATGCCATTCACAGTGCAGACCAAGGGGTCCACGTCCGGGCCGCGGGCACAAAAGTCGAGGGTGAAGGGCAAGTCAATCAGGGCGTCGGCGATGAGTTTCAATGGGGGCGGCTTTCTAAAATGGCCCTCCAGCCCCTAAGAATGGGGGAGCCAGAAGGCATCTGCTCCTACTCCCCCATTCTTGGGGGCTGGGGGGCTTGTCTACAGCACCATCAGTTCCGGCGGGATGGCCTCGTTGAAGACGTGGGCGGCGCCGTCGTCCTGGACGGTCAGGATATTCTCCAGGCGGACGCCGAACTTGCCGGGCAGATAAACTCCCGGCTCAACCGAAAAGCAGTGGCCCGGCAGCAGCTTCGTGTAGTTGCCGGAGAGCATGTAAGGCGCCTCATGGTCGTCCAACCCAATGCCGTGGCCCGTTCGGTGGATGAAGAACTCGCCGTAGCCCGCGTCCGCGATGACCGAACGGGCGGCGGCGTCCACGTCATGCGCGGTCGCACCGGGTCGGACGGCGGCAACGCCAGCCTGATACGCGCGGTAGACGACATCATAAACGTGCCGTGCCTCGTCCGACGCCTCGCCGATAGCCACGGTGCGGGTGATGTCGCCGTGGTAGCCGTCCGCCATCGCCCCGAAGTCCAGGATGACGACGTCGCCCCGGTTGACTTTCGTGCGGCCCGTGTTGTGGTGCGGCGATGCCCCATTCGGCCCTGCCCCGATGATGGGCGAGAAGGAGTCCTGATAGCCACTGCGCGCGATGCTCTGCCCGATGGCGAGGCTGATCTCTATCTCGCTCGCCCCGACCTGGCACGCTTCGTAGACGACCGGAATGAGCGCGTCCGTCGCATCCGCCGCGCGCTGCAAGGCGGCCAGTTCCAAAGCGTCCTTGATCGCCCGCAGCGGCGCCAGCGCCGACCCCGCCAGCTTCAGCAGCGCGGTCGGCATCAACTCCTGGATCTTGAGGGCGAACCGGGCGGGCATGTCGTCGTCCAGGCCGACGATGCCGATGTCGAGCATCAGGTCCTTGCTTAACGTCGAAAGCAGCGTCTCCCAGCCCTGTGCGTCGTCCCAAATACGAACATCCGAGACCTCGGCGGGGTTCAAACGCGTCTGCCCAGCGTTCAAGGCGGGCGAAACGAACAGCCACGGCTGATCATCCGGCACGACCAGGGCGAGAAACCGTGACCCCGGCTCCGAGAAGCCCGACAGATAGCGCATGGCCGCGCCCGGCGTCAGGATGAGCGTATCCAGTCCGTTCTCGTGCATGGCCGTCCGCACCCGACTGAGGCGTTTTTCGTAAAGGTTCATGGCGTATTATGGCACACGGCGCGTGCCAAGTGTTACCGTTCCAGGAAGTTCCGCACCATCTGCTTGCCATGCTCGGTCAGCACCGACTCGGGATGGAACTGCACCCCTTCCAGCGGCCACGACCGATGCCGCAGCCCCATGATCTCCCCGTCGTCCGACTCCGCCGTGATTTCCAGGCTCTCCGGCAGCGTCGCCCGCTCCACGACCAGCGAATGGTAGCGCGTCGCTTCAAGCGGGGAGGGGAGGCCCTGAAACACGCCCTGCCCATAATGGTTGACGAGGGATGTCTTGCCGTGCATCAGCTTGTCCGCCCGGATCACCCGCCCCCCCAGGGCCTGCCCGATGGCCTGCTGGCCCAGGCAGACGCCGAAGATGGGAATGCGTGGCCCGAATTCGCGGATCAAGTCCAGCGTGATGCCCGCGTCGTCTGGCGTACCCGGCCCCGGCGAGATCAGGATTTTCTCCGGCGCCATCGCCGCCACGTCCGCCACCGTTAGGGTGTCGTTGCGGCGCACGTCCAGTTCCGCACCCATCTCGCCCAGATACTGCACGAGGTTGTAGGTGAACGAGTCGTAGTTATCTATCACGAGTATCATTTCAGTGCCTCTTCTATGGCGACCCGCACCCCCGCCGTCATCCAGTCCAGCGGCAGCGAGGGCAGATGCATCTTGTTCTCCAAAATGGCCTGCTCCGAGGACAGCGGCAGGTGGATAAACCCGGCCTGGTAGCGCATGTCGCACTGGATCATGGTGTGCAGGGCGTGGTACAAGATGTGGTTGCAGGCATACGCGCCCGCGTACCCGTGCGCCCGCGCCGGGACGGCGGCTTTCTCGCGGATGGCGGCGGCGACGCGCTCGGCGTCAACCGTCGAGGGCAGGGCGCACATGCCGCCTTCGATGATGACCGACTGCGGCAGGTTCGGCTCGACCGGCTTGCTCGGGTCCACGTCACCCGCAAAGCGCAGGTTGACGGCGAACCGCTCCACTTCCAAGCACGTCGCGCCCGAGGCCAGACCCAGGGACAGCACGAGCGACGGGCTGTGCTCGGCAATGGCCGCCTTCAGCGTGTCGGCGTCCTCGCCCATTCGGACCGGCAGCGTCAGGCCGACGATACGCGCGCCGCCGACGGTCTCGCCGTGCAGCCGCTCGCTGACCTGTTGGGACGGGTTCGTCTTGGAGTCGCCGAAGGGCGCGAAGCCGGTCAAAAGTACAGTCGTCATTCGGTGTCCTTCCTCTGCGGGATCTGAGACCGCAGCCAGTCGCGCTCCCGTGTGAAGACGGGCGGGACGACGGTCTGCCAGGCGCGGCGCTCGACGCCCGCCGCTGTTCGCGTCTCGCCGGTCCGCTTGTCCACATAGTCCCGATCTTCCACGACCAGGGCGCGGACCGCGCAGCGGCCCCGCTTGAAGCCGCCCGGCATGTCGTTCCAGTTGATGTCGCACTCCTGCCAGAGCATCTCCTGCATCTCGTCCGATGTCTTTCCCTGAAGCTTCTCGTGCGAGAGAAATGCCTGCGCCGTCATCGAGACCGAGTTGCGCGTGGCGTCCTGCTGCCGCCAGATGAAGTAGTTTTCCACCTCGGCGGGGTCGGGCACCGTGAACGCCCGGCTGTCAAAATAGGCGATAGGCTGCTGCGTCAAGTCCAGCCCGCCCTCGCCGCCCTCCTCGCCGGCAAACCGCTGCCAGCGGGCCGCGTTGAAGTGCGCCGTGGCGATGGAGGCCGAGACTGAGGCCAGCTTTTGCAGGTTACCGTCGAACCACGCCTGCGTGTGGCTGTCGGCGAAGTCCGTCAGCAGCAGGCTGATCTCGTCAGACTGCACATAGGCAAGCTGCGCCCCCTCGATCTGCTTGCAGAGGGCCACGGCCGTCAAATCCATGTCTTCCATCAGGGGCGCGTCAAAGGGCCGGGCGCAGTCCTTGGTGTAGGCGTGGAACGCCTTGCCGTCAATGCGGAGGACGGTGTAGGTGCGCCGGGGCAGCAGGAACCGCGTCCGGTTCTCATAGTGGCCCTTCATCCGGTCGCCGAGCGAGTCTTTTCGTGTCATCGTAACGTGTCCATTGCGACGCTATGACCTCAGCCTGTCCGCCCAAAGCTCTTGCCGGTACTGATGGCGGTACTTCTCGATTAAGGGCAGCACCTTCGTTCTTACCTCTTCTTCGTCTGCGTAGTCATAGACCAACGTATAGACGTAGCCCGCAGCGGGCAGGACCTTGAGCCTGTAGCACGGAAGCCCCTGCCACTCACCAGGCTCGACACCGGCGACTTCCGTTTTGGCCCATTCCAGCTCCTGCATTCTCGTGGGCTGGAGCTTCTGGTGAACTATGAACAACTTAATTCGGCGGTCGTTAATCAGATAGTGCCAAGGTCTTCTCACTTCTACAGCGTAGCCGACCATCGCAATCAACAGCATGATTATGTCCGCCTGGAAATGAGGCGTCCACTTCGACTGGCAGGCCAGACAAACGAGGTAAGAAACGGCGTTGATGCCGCCAAAAGCGCCCACCAGGATGTACCAGAACAGGCGGTACTGGCGCTGGACGACAAAGTCCTTGTACCTCTGGGGCACGGCGATCTTGACTTCTTCAGGGGGGGCCGCCGTACCGGGCATCATTCCAGCCCCGCCTCGGCCCACTCCACCGCCCGCGTCAGCGCCCTCATCTTCGCCAACGTCTCTCGGTACTCGTACTCCGGCACCGAGTCGGCGACGACACCGCCCGCCGCCTGGATGTAGATCGTGTCCCCTTTGACCAGGGCTGTGCGGATCGTGATCGCCGTGTCCATATCGCCGCTGAAGGAGAAGTACCCGATGCCGCCGCCGTAGTGCCCGCGCCGGGTTGGCTCCAGCTCCTCGATGATCTCCATCGTGCGGACCTTAGGAGCACCCGTCAAGGTCCCCGCCGGGAAGGAGGCGCGGAGGACATCGAATT
>JANOOM010000243.1:0-1958 GCA_031421335.1 Armatimonadota bacterium | reverse complement strand
GGCGAACACGAGGTTCGCTCTTACGGGAATCGCTTGTAGGGCGCGAACCTTGTGTTCGCCCTCAGACTCTTATGAGCCACTACCGATTCTTTTAGTAGGCCGGCGTTTGGAGGCCGGTTCCATCATGCTCTCACGCAAGCGCGAGCTGCCCGTCTCCCTGGATCGCCGCCACCATCTCGCGCGAACAAAGGCCCACACCGGGCACATACTGCACGCGCGGGTCCTCGCACTGGCGCACCCAGGCGATCAGCGGCGACTCGTCCAACAGGTGCAGCATCCGACGGGCGTCAGCGGCCCGTACCAGCCCTTCGCGGGCGGCCCGGTCACATAAAGCGCGGACGTCCTGCGGGACGGCCGGCGGCGCGGCGGGAGCCAAGGCGAACAAGCTGCTCATCGCGGCCTCGACCCGCGCCAGAACGTCGGCGGCCTCCAAAGGCTTGCGGCCCAGCGGGAACGTGAGGACGGACGCCGTTTCTTCGGCCACCGTGCCAGGGGCCACAGCCCCCAGCAGCAGGACGGCCGTCCTGCCGCCGCGCATCAGGGCAAAGTCCGCCAGCAGGACGCCGGTCGCCGTTACCAGGGCATCGGGCAGGCGCTTGATGCGCCAGCCGTTCGCTTCTCCCTTCGCCCGCTGCTTCAAGAGGTCTTTGTGCAAGGCGACGCCCGCCTCAAACCGCCGCTTGAAGGCCGGGGAAGGGCGAACACACGGTTCGCCCCTGCGGGATTCGGCCGGCATGCCGAGGGCGCGGAGGGCGTCCGTGCCTAGAGCGAGCCGGAACGCGCGTGCCCCGATCTTCGCGTCCACCCAGCCCGTCGTCTGCCGCGTGGCGTAGGCGGCGACCAGGTGCAGGACCAGCCGGGCCAGACGGCCCGCCCGGCGCGGGAACAAGGAGGAGGCCCTGCCCGCCCCCAATTCGGGGGGAGCTTCGGAAAGCGCCACCGTGCCACCGTCGCCGGACACCACGGCGCGCGCCCCCAGCGACCCCGCCAGCGCGCGCACACCCCCCGCCTCCCCGGCGGGCAGGGCCAGCCCGTGCAGAGTGACCGCACTCGCCCGGCGCAGGACGGTGTCCAGCGAGTGGAAGTTGTAAAGCGCGGTGATGTCGCCGGGCGTCGGCACGGCCCCGAGCCGGGCCAGGACCTGGTTGTCCTCGGCATCCCCGTGCAGCAGAGTGTCCCACTGGTGGGCAGATAAGCAGAAGCGCGCGCCCAGATCCTCATATGCTTCCGCCCGGCCCGCTTCGGTGAGAAATCCGCCTCGATGCTCGTTGACCCAGGCATAGGTGTCCGCCCGGATATCCACGGGCCGGTTCAGCCCCGCCGCTTGAAGTCTTTGGGCCGCTTCGCGCCCGACGGTCTGGGTGAAGTCGAGGGTCTCATAGCGGTAGAACTGCCCCAAACAGGCGACGATGCCCCGCGCAAGCCGCGGGTCCCCGAAGAAGTCCGTCATAGCCTGCGCGTCCATATCTTTGCGCCGCTTGCCGACCGCGCCGTCGAAGGTGCGGATGGCGATCTCCAGCCGCGCGAGGGACTTCTTGTCCTTGAGCTGGTGCGGGTAGACGGATGCGGGGGCGTCGCCGGCCCCTTTGCGGCTGGTTTTCTTGAAGTCTTCTTGGCGGAAAGCCATGGTGTGTGATGCTCCTGGAACCCACCCCGGCACAAGTGCCGACCCTCCCGAAACGGGAGGGTGGGGTGAGAAGGTTGTTGAGGGGTTTTGTGGGATGATTGGGGGGCAGCGGGGTTAAGGGGGGCAGGAAGTACGGGCGAGCGCGGCTACCGGCGAGCGCGGCTACCGGCGAGCGCGGCTACCGGCGAGCGCGGCTACCGGCGAGCGCGGCTACCGGCGAGCGCGGCTAACGGCGAGCGCGGCTAACGGCGAGCGCGGCTAACGGCGAGCGCGGCTAACGGCGAGCGCGGCTAACGGCGAGCGCGGCTAACGGCGAGCGCGGCTAACGGCG
>JANOOM010000242.1:0-3396 GCA_031421335.1 Armatimonadota bacterium | reverse complement strand
CTCTTGAGCAAGCTGCCATCCTGCGCCGGTGGTCGGCGGGCCTCCAGGGCATTGCCAAGAACCACTCGTGGGACGGGTTCGTCCTGGACTGCCAGCCCGCAGGCTCGGCCCCCTGACAAGCAGGGTGGGGGAGAGGATGAGCAGGGTGAGTGAATTTATTCACTCACCCTAACGCCGCCAACCTTTCCCGGACCCCGCTTGACGCCGCCCCCAAACACTGTTATAATAACCCCATGGCAACAACGGCACAGACACCCAAAACGAGGACGCGGGCGCGGACGAGGCGACGCGAAAAGCCCCTCGGTGCGGCGATCGCGTTTGGCCTGGCCGTGACCCTTGGCGTCGGCCTCGTCATCCTCGTCGCGCAGCTCCTTTCCCCCGGTTCCTTCCTGCGCCAGTATTTCGAGCTGCTCCGGCACGCGCCGAGCGCCACCCTGCCGCTCAGCCCCCTCTACCAGCAGCTCTCCGAGCGGGTCGCACGCGAGGAAGCCCTTTTTGCCACCCCCCTCTCGTTGCTGTGCGGCGGCCTGACCGTTGGCCTGCTCGCGCCCCGCTATGCCCCCAAGCGCCGCGTCCTCCTCTCGGCCGGCCTGATGGCGTTCGGCATCCTGGCCGTCTCGCTCGCGTTCCTGTGGGTGGACAGCATCGCCACGACGAACCTCCTGAACAGCCACGAGGGCGGCGACGTCACCCACCCGACCGCCCCCTTCGCCTACCTACTGCTTCAAGCCCTCTGGGGCCTGGCCTGGATCGGCGCCTGCGTTTTCGGCGCCTGGCTCGGACTGCACGGGCGCGACTGGCGCGTCTCGCGTGAGGCCGCCCGCCTCGCCACCCGCTGATTCGCCACCTGCTGATTTCCCAGCCGCCGCCTCGCGCACCACCTCCGCGCCCACCACGCGCACCGCATCGGCCTGCATCACGACCCCGCCCGCCGCGTGCCGAAGAGTCCCCGCCACGACGACCCGGTCCCCCATCACCGTCGGCGGCACCAGGCGCGCAATGTCCACCCGCACCGGCGTCTGCCCCAGACCGTCGGCGACGAAGAAGTGGTCCCCAAGACGGTCCGAACCACTCGTCACCAGGACGTCCCGCAGCACTTGATGTCCCTCCGGTCCCGCCCCGATCCCCGCCACCTGCGAGGCGACTGGGGCGCCCTCAGCTTCCAGTCCCACGGTCTGCACCGTCGCCCCCGGATGCACCCGCAGATCGGTCTCGTAGGTTCCCCCCGGCCAGGTCGCCCGGACATGGTACGTCCCCCCCGGTAGGCCCGCGAACCCGAACCACCCGTTGCCGTCGCTTTCCGCCGCCCGATGGACGTATCCGTCGTGGCGCGTCGCCGTCACCTTCGCGCCGTCTACCGGCGTCAGCCTGTCCCCCACCAGCAGCGTCCCCATCAGCGCGCCGCGCGTCGGCTCTTCCTTCCAGAGCATCGGCGGCGGCGGCACGTCCCGCTTGAAGACGGTCGGCAGGGCCTCGAACAAGGCCGTGCCGCCTTCCACTTCCCGCCCGCTGATGCCCGTCGGCGTGTCCCAACAATACACGACCGCTCCCGCCGCCCGGTGCCCTGCCCGCGTCGCCGCCCGCGTGTCCCGCACCATAGCCAGTGTTTCCCCCACCGGATTCAGGTACGCCGCCACCCCCAATGCCGTCTGATGCCCATACTGACGGTCCTTGGCGAACGTGTTCCACCCGCGCCACTTCGACCCCGACTTCGCCGCCCAGAAGTACGTCATCGGGCAGTTCAGGTCCAGAATGCCCTCGCGCATCCAGTCCCGCCACGGCGCGAAGACCTCCGTGTACGACGCGCTCTTCGCCTCATACTCGGCGTCACTCGCCGGCGCATCCCCCCAGCAGATCGTCGCCGCGCTGACGATCAGCTTCGGCTTCAGCGCCGTCGCACTGACATAGACCCGCCGCACCAGGGCCGTCACCTGCGCCCGCCGCCACGCCCGCCAGCGCGCATCGTTCCAGCGCGGGTTGCCCGAGACGCCGTAGCGCGCGTCGTAGCGCGCCACCGAAACCGGGTTGTACCCCCAGTGCCCCACCGTCTTGCTGTCGCCCCCGTACCGGATGAAGTCTAAATGTATGCCGTCCACGTCATAGTGCCGCACGACGTCCATGTACACCCGGAACGTCCACTCCGCTGCTTCGGGGTTTCCAGGGTCAATCTTCGTGGACTCGGTATCGAAGTCTGCCCCCGTGTCCGAGAGCGACAGCCACTCCGGGTGTTCTTTCGTCAGCGGCCCCGCCGTCGCGTTCCCCCCCACCGCGCAGGCGTTGATCCACGCATGCACCTGGATTCGAGGCCGGCCCGCCGCGTGCGCCCGCGCGCACAGATACTGGAGCGCGTCGAACTGCCCCGCGTCGTCCGTCGCCCAGCTTTCGTAATGCGACTGATAATAGGCGTCCGCCCGCTTCCGCATCTGCACAAAGACGGCGTTGCAGTGCATCGCCCGCAGCCGCGCGAGGAGCGTATCGCACTGCACAGGCGTCTTAAACCCGTCATTGAACCCGTCCACCCAGAACGCCCGCAGCTCCGGTCGGTCGGAGGGGACGGGGGAGGCAAACAGTGGTGCGGCGAGCAGTAGCAGCGCGAGGGAAAGTAGGGTACGCCGGAAACATCTTCGGAAATATCTCATGCCTAGATTATAGCCGATACCGCGCCGGGAGGCAATCGGATATCATGGGGAATCACCACAAGCCATGATCGGGAGGATCAAACGATGACCGAGACAGGGCAGCAGATCGGGCAGCGCGGGCAGGCGCTGTATGACCAGAAAATATAGCTACAAGTGGAACAAAACCACTTAGACTGGGGTTATATTGGGTAGACGGAACCTGAGAATCGCCAGGGTGATTGTATTGCTTGTTTTATCCTCGGACAGGAACAAGTTTAGTATCCGCTATCAGGCAGCGCGTTAGTCCACACCTCCCGCAAAACCAAAACGAAAATATTGTAGAAAAGCCTACAAAGTTAATAAAGTTGTCGCGCAGCAACAAGATCGTGGCTGTTTGGGACAACAATAGATGCTCCGTGAAATAGCCAAGCCGTACCGGGTGAGCCGGGCGGCGCAGCCGCCCCTCGGCTCCAGCCTGGCTTCATCCAGGCACACTTACGTCTGTGACTGTCAAGTTACAATACGGCTCAGATGAACCAGCCCCACCGTCGCCAGAGCGATCAGCGGGAACAGCCCCTGCGCCAGACGGTACTCGTCGCGCAGGATACGCCACGCCTTCACCCGGCGCACCCCGTGCTCCACCGGAACACGCGCTCTCGCCGCATGGCGGTTCTCTTCTTTCTGCTGGCGCGTCAACTCCGGGGCTTTCTCGCCGGCTTTGCCCCGCACCTTCTTGTGCGGCAGCAGCATCTCCGGCACGCCCTGATACCCCAAGTCC
>JANOOM010000241.1:0-4338 GCA_031421335.1 Armatimonadota bacterium | reverse complement strand
TCGGTCCCGCCGTCCACATTGATGCTCCTGGGCAAAGAGGATGCCCCTAAGCTGTCCGCGCCGAAGATCAGCGCCGCCCCGCCGCGCGAGCGGCCCAAGGAGGAAGGCAACGGAAAGGACGGCGACGCGCCTTCGTTCTCGATGCAGAAGACGCTGGCGATCACGCCCCAACTCACGCTGCTCGGCCAGCGCGCCGACGAGGCCGTCCAGAACGTCGAGAAGTACCTGGACGATGCCTACGCGGCGGGTCTCAGCCGCGCCCGCCTGGTGCATGGCAAGGGGACGGGTGCTTTACGCCGCGCCGTGCAGGAGTATTTGTCGGGTCATCCCTTGGTAGACGAGTTCGCCACCGCCGACCCCGAGGAGGGCGGCGCGGGCGCGACGGTGGTGACGCTGCGGGCGACGTGAGTGGGGTATACTGAGGGCCGGTCCGAAACGTCGAGGACGTATTGGCGGGGGACTTCCTGGCCCTTTTGGGGTTGGGAAGGTGCATCTGGCGTTGGGCCTCTCAGACACATGAGGGCGGGGACAAGACAACCAAGACAAGAGGGCGCGATAAATCGCGCCCCCACACAGAGGGCATTTCGTAGGGGTAGGGCTTGTCCCTACCCTCTTTTTCTGTCTCCCATTTTTCTTCCCCCTGTCGTCGCGTTTTGGTGAGGAGACCGGAGGGCGCGGCAAGCGGCGCCCCTACACCTCCAAGCTCTCTGCGAACAACCCTCCGCTGATTTCTTCCACATCCGTATCCTCGTCATCATCATCCACCGGCGTCACGTCCCACCAGTTGTGGCCGGACTTGACTTCCGCCCGCAGCGGCACGTCTAAGGGGAAAGCGTTCTGCATGGCGTCACGCACCAGGTCGGCCAGCGCGCGGACCTCGGCGGCGGGGCATTCAAACAGCAGTTCGTCATGCACCTGGAGGACCATCTGCGCGCCTAGACTACTCTCAGAAAGCGCCTTGTCGGTGTGCAACATCGCCAGCTTGATGATGTCGGCGCTGGTGCCCTGGACGGGCATGTTGGCGGCCTCGCGCTCGGCGGCCTGGCGGAATTGGAAGACGCGGGAGTTGCTGTCGGGGACGTAGCGGCGGCGGCCCGAGAGCGTCTGGACGTAGCCCTTCTCGCGCGCTCCTTCCAGGATGGTGTCGAGGTAGGCGCGGACACTGGGGTAGAGGGCCAAATACGCCTTGATGAGTTCGGCGGCCCTGACCTGGGTGATGCCGAGTTCGATTGCGACCCGGAAAGGACTCGCCCCATAAATCACGGCGAAGTTGATGGTTTTGGCCTGCCGCCGCTGGTTGTGCGTCACGGGCTGATCGTCGGGGACCTCGAAGATGCGGCGGGCGGTCTGGGCGTGGATGTCGCCATCCGTCAGGAAGGCTTGGACCAGGCCGGGGTCCTTGGTGATGTGGGCGAATAAGCGCAGCTCGATCTGCGAGTAGTCGGCGGAAACGAGTACGCGGCCCTTGGAGGCGACGAAGCCCTTGCGAATCCCACGCCCGATCTCGGTGCGGACGGGGATGTTTTGTAGGTTCGGGTTACTTGAAGACAGCCGCCCCGTGCTGGTGACGGTCTGGTTCAGGGACGTATGTACCTTGCCGGTCGCGGGGTTGATGAGTGCAGGCAAGGCGTCGGCGTAGGTGCTCTTCAGCTTGGAAACCTCGCGCCAGCGAACGATCTTACCGGCGATCTCGTGGCCCTTGGCGGCCAGGTCTTCCAGAACTTCGGCCCCGGTCGAGTAGCCCGTCTTGGTCTTCTTGCCGACGGGCAGTTTCAGCGTGTCGAATAGGACTTCTTGGAGCTGCTTGGTGGAGCCGATGGAGAACTTCTGCCCGGCTAACTCGAAAATCTCGGCTTCCAGGGACGCCACCTGCTCCCCGAGGTTCCGGCCCGCTTCGCGCAGAAGGTCGGCGTCCACGGAGACGCCTGCCCGCTCCATGCCGGCGAGGATGGGTGCGAGCGGCATTTCGATGTCGGAAAAGATGCTTTGCAGGCCGTCCCGTTCCAGGCGGGGGGCAAGGATCGCTTCCAGGGTCTGAATGGCGCGCGCCTCGTCCATGGCGCCCGCCGGTGGGTTTTCGGGGTCGGCAACGAGTTCCATGCCGACGTTGTCGGCAGCGAGATCAGCCAGCGGGTAGCCCGACCGGCCCGCGTTCAAGAGGTAGGCGGCAAGCAATACGTCGAAAACGACGCCGCGCAGGGTAACACCGTTGCGGCCCAGGACGCCGGTGGCAAGCTTCAAATCATAAACGGATTTGGCGTGGGCCACGTCTTCCAGATAGGGGGTGAGCATAACGCCCCAATCAGCCCAGGCGGCATAAAAGGCGCTGTCGGGCAGGCCGAAGGCGACGCCCTGAAGCTCGGCGTTCATCAGCGACATGGCGGCGGGCTTGACTCCGGCAGGGGGCGAAAGATAGAGATGAACACCGGCAGGCGCGTCGGCGTCGGCGAGCCGGGCCAGCAGGGTGTCAAGCTGCTCGGGCGTCGTGATGACCTGGCCCTCGACGGCGGACGGCGCGGCGGCGGGGGCGGCCTCGGCGGCGGGTTCGAGCGACTTGGCCCGCTGCTCCCGCTCCAGGCCCGGCAGGCGCTTGACCAGGGTGCGGAACTCCAGGCGCTCGAACAGTTCTTTGACGGCCTCGAAGTCCGGCCCTTCCGCTTGATAGTTCGGTGCCAGCTTGACCCACTCGGGCAGGGGCACGTCGCGGACGATGGTCGCCAGGCGCTTGCACTGGAGGGCGGTGTCGGTGTGGGTGATGAGCGCGTTCTTGATCTTCTCGGGCTGCTCGTCTACATGGAACAGCAGGTTTTCGAGTGTCCCGTACTCTTTGAGGAGCTTGGACGCTCCCTTGTCGCCGATGCCGGGAACGCCGGGCAGGTTGTCCGAAGCGTCCCCTTTGAGGCCCTTGAAGTCGGGGATCTGGGCGGGCGTCAGCCCGTAACGGGTGCGGACGGCGGCCTCATCATAGACCACCGTATCGGTGACGCCCTTGACCGTGATCATGGCTTGCACCTGACCACGCCCCTCGAGGGGGCTGCCGTCGTCCACGAGCTGCAAGGCGTCCCCGTCGCCGGTGACGATCAGGACCTCGTAGCCCTGGTGCTTGGCGATCTCGGCCAGGGTCCCGCACACGTCGTCAGCCTCGTAGCCCTCCACCTCGACGTTCGGCACGCGGAACGCCGACGCCACTTCGCGGGCCAGGGCGCGCTGCGGCTTGAGATCGTCCGGCATGGACTTTCGGGTCCCCTTGTAGGACTCGAGTTCCTTGTGCCGGAACGTGGCGACCGGCGGATCAAAGGCGGCGAAGATAGCGTCCGGCTTCTCGCGATCCAGTATCGTGAGGAGCATCAGGACGAAGGAGTAGACGGCGTTGGTGGGGAGTCGGTCCGAGGTGGACAGGGCGCGCATGGCGAAGAAGCCCCGGTAGAGGAGGCTGTTGCCGTCCAGAATGACGAGTTTAGGCATGATGCCATAGTATACCCGGAGAGACCTAACCCCGGCGCGAGCGCCGGGGTTAGGTTCCCACTGACCGCTTCCGGTACTCCCGCATCCCGTAGCGGACCAGCAGCCCGGCTGGGAGCCACAGCGGGGCGTAGGCGAGGAGCCAGATCGCCAGGGCGATGAGCGCACCGGCCGACGAGACCAGCGACCCTAAAGCATCGTGGGTGCTGGCGCGCAGCCCGCTCAGGAACCCGCCCGTCGCAGGGGCGACGGCCTGCACTTTCGGGGTCTGGGTCAGGTCCACCGTGACCGTGGACAGCACGGCCATGCGCTTGAGCAGGAGGAGCCGGGCGCGCGCCTCGGCGAGCTGGGTCCGCAGGTCGCGCGTCGCCTGCTCGTCGTGCCACTTGGCCCGCGGCCCCAGGGCCTTCAAGCGGGCCTCCGACGTCTGCACGTCGCCTTCCAGGACGTTCTCGGTCTGGTCGGCATCGCTCTTCTTTTCGGTGATGTCTTCGCCGGTGACGTTCTTGGACTGAACGTTGCCGAGCCGGGCGACCTGACCCATGAACGTCTCGAACTGGGCGACGGGGACCTTGACGGTCATCTCCGCCGTTTTGAGGCCGTCGGCGCCGGTGTCGAGCGTGTTGCCGGCGACGAAGCCTCCGGTCTCCTTGACCATGTCCGCGACCTTGTCGCTGGTGGCCTCGGGGTTCGCCACCTGGACGCCGATGGTGGCCTCCTTGTGGACCTGACGCTGGGGGGCAGCAGTGGAAGCATTAAGAGTATCGTAGGTTTGAATGTTGCCGGCAATGTCCTTAGCGAAGACCTTGCGCTCCACACCAAACGTACCATAGACAACACGATCACCTGTGCCATTATGAGACGGCCCTGCTTCAC
>JANOOM010000240.1:0-7167 GCA_031421335.1 Armatimonadota bacterium | reverse complement strand
GCCGCTGCTTCTGGTCACCAACCTGGACTTCTTGGAGGAAGCCCACTTCTGGTATAGGAAGCGCTTCGGCATTGAGACGTTCTTTTCGGACCAGAAGAGCCGCGGCTTTTACTTGTGCCACAGCCATCTGAGCGACCCGGCGCGGCTTTGCCGACTATTGATCGCGACGTGCCTGGCCTACTACTGGCTGGTCTGCCTGGGCGCGGAAGTAGTGCAGCGCGGCTGGCAAAGCCTCATCCATCGCGGGAAGCGCTGTGACCTGAGCCTCTTTCAACTGGGCCGAACTTGGCTGACGCACTGCCTCAACGAAGACTATCCCGTGCCGGTTAGGTTGCAGGTCAGGCACATCAAATGACGCAAGGCAAAATGTGTACGGTGGTCAATGGAACGAAAGCAATGTTCGCCGGATAGGCAGGAAAATACTCCCCAGATCGCGTATTTGTAAGGCAACTATGAAAAACACCCTCCCACTCTGGAAGCGCGCCGCCTGGGCGGCGCTGGCTACGACTGCCTTCATCTACCCCGTGGCCGCACACGCGCAGGACATGGCTGCCCTGCGCGCCCAAGACGCGCCCGCGAACACCCTCTGGCTCGACACGCTCGACCTCGCCAACGTCACCCAGGACTACGGCACGCCCCATGCGGGTAAATCCGTAGACAGCAGCCCGCTCACCCTGAACAGCATCGCCTACCCGCACGGACTGGGGACGCATGCCGTCAGCCGGCTCCTCGTCCTTCTCAAAGGCAGCGCCACGCACTTTGACGCGTTAGCGGGCGTGGATGATGAGAAGAAGGGACAAGGCTCAGTCCAATTTCAGGTCTATGTGGACGGCAAAAAGACGCTCGAAACGCCGGTCCTGCACGGCGGCGACGCGCCCGTGCCGGTCTCGGTGGACCTGATCGGGGCGAAACGGATGACCCTGGTGGTGACGGACGCTGGGGACGGCAACGACAGTGACCACGCCGACTGGGCGGGCGCCCTGCTGACACTCGTTCCCGGCGCGGCGGACCGGCCCGTCACGGCCCCCGACGCCGCCGCGAATGAGCCGGCCATGCCGATCTTCATGGGGGCCGACTCGCCCGTCCCCGCCATCCACGGCCCGCGCATCACGGGCGCGACCCCAGGCAAGCCCTTCGAGTTCATGATCCCCGCCACAGGCGAGGGGCCGCTGACGTTTGAGGCCACGAACCTGCCCGCCGGGGTGACGCTGGACAAGAAAACGGGCATTCTGTCGGGGACATTGCCCGGCATCGGGTCAACCAAGGTCCGACTGACCGTGCGCGGGCCGCGCGGGTCGTCTACTCGGTCGCTCACCATCGTTGGAGGCAGTCGCGCACTGGCCCTAACACCGCCGATGGGCTGGAACTCCTGGAACGTCTGGGCGGGGCGCGTGGACGCCGGGAAGGTGCGGGACGCCGCCGACCAGCTGATCTCGGCGGGGCTGGCCGCGCACGGCTTCCAGTACGTCAACATTGACGATACCTGGGAGGCTGGACGGGACGCGAACGGCGTCATTCAGACCAATGACAAGTTCCCGGACATGAAGGCGGTGGCCGATTATGTCCACGCCAAGGGCCTGAAGATCGGCATCTATTCGAGTCCCGGCCCTAAGACCTGCGGCGGCTACACAGGGAGCTACCAGCACGAGCAGCGGGACGCCGACACCTATGCGGGCTGGAATATTGACTACCTCAAGTACGACTGGTGTTCCTACGGCGACGTGGCGACCGGGGACGGCCTGGAACGGCAGATCAAGCCCTATCGCTTGATGGGCGTGGCGCTGAGGAAGACCGACCGGGACATCCTTTACAGCCTGTGCCAGTACGGCATGGCGGACGTTTGGAAGTGGGGGCCGAGCATCGGCAGCAACGCCTGGCGGACGACGGGCGACATCCAGGACAACTGGAGCAGTCTGCGGAGCATCTTCACGTCCCAGAACGGCCACCAGTCTTATGTCGGGCCGGGCTACTGGAACGACCCTGACATGCTGATGGTCGGCATCGTCGGCTTCGGCAACACGCACCCGACGCACCTCAAGCCGAATGAGCAGATCACCCACATCTCGATGTGGAGCCTGCTATCGTCGCCGCTTCTGATCGGCTGCGACCTGACGCGCCTAGACGCTTTCACCAAGGCCCTGCTGACGAACGACGACGTTTTGGACGTGAACCAGGACCCCCTAGGCCGCCCGGCGGGCCGCATCTCGGAGTCGGGTGACGCCCAGATCTGGGCGCGTCCTCTGTTCGACGGCACACACGCCGTCGGGCTGGTCAACCTCGGCTCCGAGAAGTCCGATGTCACGGTCTATTGGTCCCAACTCGGCCTGACTGGTAGCCAGCCCGTCCGGGACCTGTGGCAGCGCCGCGACATGGGCCGCTTCGCCAATGGCTACACCGTCTCCGTCCCCGCCCACGGCACGGTGCTGATTAAGGTGGGGCAGCCCAGCAGCACAGAGTAGAGGTGACGGAGAAGCGGCCCCGTCCAGTGGACGGGGCCGCTTTGTGTTGTAAATAGTGGCTCAGGAGTGTGTCGGCTCCGGGACCCGCAGGTCCCGGCAGATCTTGCGCGCCAAGATGTTATTGACTTCCTGATGCCGGGGAACGGCGGAAACTGTCTGGCCCTTGCGGTTGATATAGACGGTATGGTTCCCGCCCTCTCGTAAGAACTCGCACCCGTGCGCCTCCAAATGCCGGACCAAGTCGCGCCGTTTCACGCGGCAGACACCAGAAGTGGCTCCCGAATGACTGTTTGACCGCGCAGGAACTCCTCGGCCAGTGTGCGATTCGCTTCCAGAACGAGGCTGATTGCTTCCTGAAGGTTCGCGCGTGCTTCGTCCAGCGTCGCTCCCTGCGTGTTAGCGCCGGGTAATTCTTCCACGAAACCGATATAGCCTTCCGGCACTTGCTGGAAGACCGGCGTGAGTGTGAAGTTCATGGTGTAATGCTTTCCTCTCAGACGAGAGCTGCTGCCCTGTCTTTTACTCGAACCTGCCCTGTCCCGCCGTTTCTGCCGCGTCCGGCATTTACTCCGAAAACGCATCACCTATCGGCGTTGCAAGCAGATCATTGATGTTGATCCCTGCTCCCGAAAGCAGGTGGCGTCCACACCCGGCTTGCCTCGGGGACCTCGCTACCGCAAGGCGGTTCAGGGCTTCTTCGCTCAATGGTATGGCAATCAACTTACCCTCATCCGCTTCAACATCTGATAAACGCTGCTCAACCTCCGAAGGTGAAGCTATTTCCAGGAATGACGTGATGGCATCGGTTACGTTTTCCACCGCTTCATCCGCAGTTCCCCCTTGGCAGGCAAGGTCCAGTTCCAGGCACAGAGCGACGTAAATCGGTTCCCCATCGCTCAGATATTCCTGACCCACTTTGACAGTTAGCATCTCTGTTCTCATGGCCCCGGCGCCTTCCTCCAAGAATTCTTCACTCCATTAATCTGTGGCATTGGCCTCAGTAGCCGCTTGGGTGAATTGCGCCTGATATTGGTCCCCAATAAGTTTTCGCTCAATAGTGGTAGTTTCGGCGTTCTGAGTACGCTGCTTGAATTGGACGTCCAATTGACTAGACAATGTACGCATTTCATTGTCAAGTTGAACCTTTAATAATGAATGAGACTGCAACTTTGGAATGTTGATAGTGCCCACATGAGACATGACAGTCGTTTGATCTTGACATTGTCCACTTGCGTTCAGTAGAGCAATGAACAAAATACTAAGAATAGCACTTACATATTTCATCCGAGTTACCTCTTCGAGTGATCCCTGATTCATGGCTTAGGCGGACACGGGGCTACATAGATGTCGCATGATACTTTTTGCGCTGATGTTGCCGCTGTCACCGTTGCTCGCTCCATTTCAGCATAGCAAGTGGTTGCGGCAACATTGTATCACAGGTTGAAGAGGGAGTCAAGCAAAGTAAATAAATGCTAGTGCGCCCGCGTGAGAAAGGAAAAAAGAGGACGTAGTATGCCATCGGGCAGAGAAGAGGAGGCCGGGCGCTGGGATGATGCGGGCAAGTTCGGCCCGGTACACTCATCTACCAGAAAGCGCACCAGGCCGCCTCAGCAAGAGGCATGAATGTTGTGTTCTCCAGCGATTTACTGGCGAACAGGAGGCAGGCGGCCAGGTCTTCAGCGGCCAGACCTTCATACTCAGAGAGGATCTCTGTTACAGTCGCCCCGTGCGCCAGCAGGTTCAGAAGGAACTCGACGCTGAGGCGCGTTCCGCAAACGGTCGGCTTTCCGGCCAGGATGGCAGGGGCTGAGGTGATGCGGGCGAGCAGGCTTCGGTCAGTCATAAGGGTTCTCCTCCCTGGGTTATATCACGGATGGGGTGCAATGTGTGCGCCGCGAAGATAGGAACTCGAAGGGCGCGGCCTGGAAAGAGGGCGCGATGAATCGCGCCCCTACATCGGGCACATGCCTAATGCGCGCGCATCAGGAAGAAAAGGACGTAGTAGTAGGCCAAAGGGGCGGCGAAGAGGAGGCTGTCAATGCGGTCCAGAATGCCGCCGTGGCCGGGGAGGACGGTCCCGAAGTCTTTGACGCCCAGGTCGCGCTTCAGGGCGGATTCGCATAGATCGCCGATCTGGCCGAAGATGGCGCACAGGGCAGCAAGGCCGAGCGCGTGGACCAGGGGCAGGTGCAGCCAGAGGCCGAGAGCCGCGCCGGTGAGGAGGGAGGTCAGGACGCCGCCGATAGACCCCTCCCAGGTCTTGCCGGGGCTGATGTTGGGGGCCAGCTTGTGGCGCCCCAGGGCCTTGCCGACGAACAGGGCGCCGGTGTCGCTCATGAAGGTGCAGGCGGAAACGAAGATGACCAGCCACTCGCCCGGCGTCGTGTTGGGGAACGGCGGGACGAGGAGCGGCATGTTCTCGCCGCTAACGCGGATCATACCGGGCTGCATGCCGTGGAGCAGAGTGAGGTAGGAAAGCAGCCAGCCGGCGTAGACGGACCCGATGAGCGTCGTGCCGATGGTGACGATGGGCTTGGGGCGGCGCTTGCCAAGCTCGGCCAGCAGGGTGCCGATGACCAGCACGAGCAGCAGGGCGGGCAGGAACGGGGCGAATCCCTTGCCGTAGTGCGTCCAAGCGGCGAACTGAAAGGCGAGGCAAGCCAGCAGGCCGATGGCATCGGTCGGTGCGCCCCCCTGCTTCCTGACCGCGTTATAAAACTCTGTCGCGCCGATGACGGAAAGGAGGGCGATGAAGAGAGCAAACGGCAAACCGTTGTAGGCGAAGATCAGCGATATATAGAGGGCGGCCAGCAGCACGCCCACGGCGATGCGGGTCAGCATGGAGCGCTCGCTCATGAAGTGGCGGGGGCGGGCGGGCGTCACGCTATCCATGAGGTCCTGCGTAGCGCGATCGGGCGTAGGTGTAATCATCTTGGTTGTCTATGTCGTAGGCCAGGGCGGGCGCGGTGTCGTGGACGACTTGGACAGGTCCGCCGAGGATGGCCTCGGCGCGGGCGACGATGTCGGCGAGGCGCAGCGCCCGAGTGGTGAACTGCCAGAGCAAGCGCGGCCCGAGTAGGCCGGCCATGCGCCACTGCTGCTTGCGCCCCTGGAACAGGGACCGGAACAGGCCCTCGTGGCGGGCGACGAGGTCGGGGCGGACCAGGAACAGGCCGCTCGCCGTCACCGGCCCGGCGTCGGCCAGGCCGATGAACTCGGAGGGCGGCGCGGCCGGGTAGGCGGCATTGTAGTCGCCGGCTTTGATCAGCCCGACAGCGGCCTCGACATTGGGGCGGCAGGCGGCGAGGAAGTCTTCAACGCCACCGGCCGTCAGGAACGGCAGGTCGGAAGCGCAGACGACGGCGGGGCGGCCCGCCTCGGCGCAGGCGAGGCCCGCCCGGATGTTATCCGGGCCGCTCGCGCCCTCGGGCAGCCAGACATCAACATTGCCGATGACGGCGGAAACGGCGGCGGATGCGACGCAAATGATCCGGCCCGCCCTGCCGGTCGCCCGCAGGGTGTCTACGACGTGCTGCAAGACCGGCGTTCCCGCCGCCCCCAGCGGGGCAAGGGGGCGGAAGGGCGAGCCGATAGCCTCGGCATAGGCGGCATCAATGGTGCCGCCGGCGGGGATGACGACATCATAGGTCACGGGGCGGGCACCATGAAGGGCAGAACGCCCGGCAGCAGGGAGATCTTGGCGGGCGTCGTACCGCGCACTTCGCCGTCAATCAACAGCGGCTGGGGCGGGTCGGCGTCTACTGAAATCGTCTGGGCGCGCAGCATCGTCACGGCGGGATGGCGGACGTGCTTTCCCGAAAAGACCTGCGTGAGCTGGTACAGCAGTGTGAGTTTAGAGACGGTCTCGACCAGGCAGACATCTAAGCAGCCGTCGTCCACGACCGCGCCGGGCGCGATCTTCATGCCGCCGCCGGTCGTCTCGGCGTTGGCGAACGAGACGAACATGGCCTTGACGTGGCGCGGCGGATCGTCGTCCAGGGTCAAGGTCAGCGCGAACGGTTCAAACGTGCGGAGCGTCAGGATGGCCCCCCAGACGTAGGCCAGTGGGCCGGACAGGTAGCGGACCCCCTCATTGACGGTGCGGGCGGTGCGGGCATCGTAGCCGGCCCCGGCTAGGACGAGAAAATGGCGCGGGCCACCGGTGTCTTTGCCTTCAATGACGGCCATGTCAATGTGCCGGACGACGCCCTCGGTCAGCGCGCGGCAAGCGACTTCGAGGCTGCCGTAGAGGCCCAAAGCGCGGGCGAAGTCGTTGCCGGTGCCGAAGGGAATCAGGCCGGCCGTGGCTCCCGTCCCCAGGACGCCGTTTGCGACCTCGTGCAGCGTGCCGTCCCCACCGACCGCGACGACCAGGCGGGCGCCGCTTTGGGCCGCCGCGCGGGCGAGGCCGGTGGCATCACCGCTTTTCCGGGTGTAGTGCCAGGCCCAATTTGCGGCCTTGGGGCCGAGCAGGCGGCGGATCTCGCCGGCCTGCCGGCCGGCCTTGCCGCGTCCCGCCGTCGGGTTGATGATGAGGACCGCATCGGGGGCGGTGGGCATGAAGTGCTCTCCTGCGGCATTATAACACAATCGGGCGGGGCGATACAAGCGGGGCACGCGGGGGAGGGAATGACAGGCGGTTGAAACCGCGCCAACAAAGGCACGAAGTCCGCCTGCGCGGACTAAGAGCGAAAATCAGACTTTTAAC
>JANOOM010000239.1:0-3742 GCA_031421335.1 Armatimonadota bacterium | reverse complement strand
GCACCCCTCCCGAAACGGGTGGGGGAGGAGTTCAGAATGGGCCGGTTCCCGAGACTCTTCCTCTTTAACCTCTTCCTCCTCCCGTTTCGGGGCCGGGTGCAGTTGCGCCAGGAGTACCCGCGCCGCGCGGGGGAGGTGGGTTAGATCTTCCCACTTTTGCGGGCCGAAGTCAGAAAAGCGTCCAGGGCGTCTTCCCAGGGCCGCAGAGTGTCGCGCCCCATCAGTTCCAGCGCATAATGGCGCAGGACGCTGTAAGCCGGGCGGCGGGTCGGCGAGCCGAACATCTGGGCGTACTCGTCCGAGGTGATCGGCCTGATGGGCACATGAGCAGAGTTCGTTTTCGCAAGAATCGCTTTTGCGAACCCTTCCCAATTCGTTGCCCCCCCGTTGCTGACGTGGTAAACGCCGTACAAGGGCGTCTGGATGATGCCTAAGATCGCTTCTAGTAAGTCTACCGTGTACGTCGGCGTCCCAAACTGGTCGGCGACGATGGGCAGTTCGGTCTTGATCTTCGCCAGGTTGATGACCGTGTATGGGAAGTTCTTCCCATGCACCCCGTACAGCCAGGACGTGCGGACGACGTAGCACCGGCGGCAGGCGGCCCGCGCCAGGTTCTCGCCGGCCAGCTTGGAGGCGCCGTAGTGGCTGACCGGGCTGGGCGCGTCGAACTCTGTGTAGGCAGCGCCCTTAGTGCCGTCGAACACGAAGTCGGTGGAAACGGCGACTAGCGCCGCGCCGATCTCTTCCGCCGCGCTTGCTACGTTCCACGTCCCCAGAGCGTTGACTTTGTGCGCGAGGTCAGGGTCGCGCTCGCAGCCGTCCACGTTGGTGTAGGCCGCGCCGTGGAAAACCAGATCAGGGTTCGATTCGGCAAAAAGTGCGCGCACGGCAGCCCCGTCGGTGATGTCTAGCGGGCGGATGTCGCCGGTCGCGGCCGGGCCGACGTCGGTCGGGAAGACGTCATGGCCCGACGCGGCGAAGGAGTGCCGCGCGTCCGTCCCCAACATGCCCGCCGCGCCGGTGATCAAGATACGCATCGTGGGGGTTATTATACTGGAAAACCGGGGGGCACGTCAACCGGCGGCCAAAGCACCAATGAAGGATGACAGTCAACGTGGGGAACCTGTTCGCCCCGTCGCGGATGAGAACCATACCCTGCGATATAGTAGCCTTTTCTGGCCGCAGCCATACCTTCGTAGCGCATGGAAAGCAACATCCGCCCCGTTCGCCGACAGCGTTGTAGTTCCTGCTCGCGTGAGGATGGCTGGGCTGACGCGCGTGAACAGGGAGTGTTCGCGGACGGCGGTACGGCGCAGATATACGCCCGTCAGCCCATAGCCCGCGTTATGGTCTCCCTTGCGAAAATACTCCATTGTCGCGCGGCGGCGGTCGAACAGGGCCGTCCCGACTTCACTGTAGCTGCCGAGCGCCTCATTCCAGTCCACCCGGAAGCGGCGCGTGTGCGGGTGTTTCGCTACAAATTCAGCGAGGTCTAATAGGGGCAGCCCGCCGGAGCTGGGGGCGATGCTGATGTCGCCGACGTAGATCGCCTCTGGTGGATGCGAGCCGCGCGCCGCGCTCTTGGCCGTTGAGGCACCAAGGCAGGACAAGACAAAAACGATGGGCAGAAGATCGAAGCGCATCATCCGCCTCCTGACGCCACCGGCGGGTCGGCATTGAAGTAGTCAGCGGCTATTTTGCCCTGCTTGTCTTTGAGGCGCGGGTCGGCGCCGAACTGCCGCAGCAGCCGGATCTTTGCGCGCCGGTCTTGCTGCCAGTGAGCGCCGTAACCCGAGTAGGCTAGGTGTGAGGCCAGCATCAGAGCAGTCTGGCCTCGATTGTTTTGGGCGTTGACGTCCGCACCGTGACTCAGCAAGAGACGCATGTAAATCAAGTCACCTTCATTGGCAGCAGCGGTCAGCGGCGTGTCGCCTTCCAGATCTCGAACATTAGAGTCGGCGCCGTGAGCCAGCAGAAGTTGGACGTAGTCATGCATCTGGTGTGCTTCCGCTTCGCTGAGGGCCGTCGCGCCGTATTTGGCTGTGGCATTGATGTTCGCGCCCCGACTCAGTAAGAGGCGGATCATCGCCAGTTTCTGGACGACCGCGTCCTGATCGCTATAACCGTGAAGCGGGTACCATGCCCCGATGGCTAAAATAAGCGGCGTTTTACCTTCATCGCCTTCCGTGCTGGCGTCGGTGGTCGCGTTGACGTCCGCACCCCCATCAAGCAGCGCGGTCGCAATCTCCGGTTCTTCAGTCAGCAGGAGCGGCGTCAGGCCCCTACCCAGCGCGTTGACCGGCGCCCCATGCTGGAGGAGCAGCTTGACCATGGGGGCTTTGTCTTCTTTGACCGCCTCCCAGAGTACCCCGACGACGGGAGGGACCGGGATGGAGTTGTCATACTCGATCTCGGTCCCCGCCCTTGTAACGTCCGCGCTGTGCCGGAGGAGGCTCTGGGCGACCGCCACGTCGCCATGGTCGGCGGCGATCATCAGGACCGTCGGGCCGACGTAGGGGTCGGCGGGGCGCGGCTTGCGGTGCGTCAACCTGGCGAGGTACTTCTCGTACCAAGGCGGCCTGAACGGCGACCCGGCTTGATAGAAGTAGGTCTGCCAGTCGCGCGTGTTCGGGTCGGCACCCTGCCGCAGAAGCGTTTCGACGCTGGGCGCATCACGGCTGTTGACGGCGGCGAGGAGCTGCCGGTCGGCCCAGGCGTGTTGGAAGGCGAAAAGAGTGAGGCCAGTCAGCAGGGCAAGAAGCAGCGCGAAGGAGAGTCGCCTGTGGGTTCGGTTCATTGGGTTACTTGGTGCCTCGCAGGACAGAGAAACGGGGGTCAGGAGGGCAGAGATTAGGGGGGCAGGGACAAGCCCTGCCCCTACATGAAGTCAGCGCGTGCTATGGCGTTCGGGCGCGATGTCAGCAAGCCTCACCCAGACCCGTCCCGGCAGGCTCGGCACAAACACGATGAGTTCCCCACCCTTCACGAAAGTCCGGGCGGTGAGCCGCTGCCCGCGCCGGAGGAACACTTGATGGCGATGATGCAGCGTGTCGTCGGAAAATCGGCCTCTGGTGGGGCGGACCGTGACGACCGTGTCGCCTTCGCGCAGGTTCATCGGGCGATAGTCGGACGGCAGCGCGTGATCGTTTGCCGACTGTCGTTCAACCTGTGGGGAGCTTGTCGTCTGCTGCGCCCATGCCTTCAGCGCTGCTGTCGCCGCGAGAGGACGCTTCGCACGGCTGGTCCCGTCCCAGGTGCTTTGTATGGCGTGTCCGCTCTCCTGGACGGTCAGGCTCGTCACAAAGACCGCCCCATAGGAGCGCGGCTGCGTCGGCATGTAGCGGCGGGCAAAGGAAAACACATGGTAGCGCCGTGTCCAGGCCAACAGCCACGCCCGCCCGGCGGGGGTGAGACTCGTTCGCGCCACATGCTTGTCGTAGGAGGTGAGGTCCTGGGCCGCCGGGCCGGGGGGTCCTTTTGCCACGAACCAGACGTAGGTGACTTGCCCATCTCGGACGGTCACGCCGCCCAAAGGCAAGGCCAGCGAGAGGGAGAAAGGCTGCGGCACCTGCCCCGTCGCGCCCGCCGGAGCGGCGTTCAGCGAAAGGGCGACGGCAAGAAGGAGTAAGCTTAGTTGTCTCATATTGAGCGGTTCCGCTCCCACTGGCGAATGGCCTTCATTCTGCCGCCTACTTCACGCCCCGGTACTGCTCGAACGCGACGGCCAGGTACTCCAAGAAGT
>JANOOM010000238.1:0-2528 GCA_031421335.1 Armatimonadota bacterium | reverse complement strand
CAGGAGAGGACCCCCTGGGGACAAGGACATCCGGCCTCGGTATTATCGTCCGGCCTCGGTATTATCGTCCGGCCTCTGTCTTCCCGTCCGCAGGACGCTTCTCCTAGCGAGTGGTTTTCAACCACTCGGCTCTCGGCTCGGCTCTCGCAATGCCTGCGTAACATCAGTAAAGAATTCAGTCTAACTGAGCAATAGTGGCGGAAGACATTCAGCAGTAAGGTTTTGGGTCCAGGAGATTTGATTATGTTCACCCACATCGTTTCTGACGCCGCCGTGTTGGGCGGTAAACCGCGCATTCGTGGGACCCGTATCAGCGTTGAGTTTGTTTTGGAACTCGTCGCGAGCGGCGCTTGCCGAGCTGACATCCTTGTCTCCTATCCGCACTTGAAGGCCGACGATATCGAAGAGGCTTTGCGCTATGCGGCAGCGTCTTTGAGCAATGATCGTGTATTGACAGTAGAGGTCGCCGCGTGAGAGTGGTCGGTTTGTCTCTGCTGACGGACGAGAATATCGATCATCAGATTGTGATCTACTTGCGAGGCGCAGGCATCAGCGTCAAAGATGTTAAAGAAGAGGGGCTGGTCGGCTCTGAGGATGTTGCATTGCTCCGCCTGGCTATGAGCGAGAGCCGAGTGATAGTAACCCATGACAGCGACTTTGGCACACTTGCGGTCACGGGCGGCGAACCACACCATGGGATTATTTATTTGAGGCCCGGCCACATCAGACCCGAGTTCACGATTGAAACGTTGCAAACGCTTTTTGCCCAAGATTTAGAGGTAGCGCCGCCTTTCATCATCGTTGCTGTGCGTTCCGGCGGTCAGGTGCGTATTCGGATACGGCAGAGAGAGATTTAGGGAGCAGGGACTATGGGCTTTTCGCCGACCGAAAAAGAAGAATTGGAGCGGTGGCTGGAGATCATCTGGGCGCAGGCGCGCGAGTTTGGCCTGGACCCATACCCCACCCACTTTGAGGTCGTGCCGCAGCACGTCATCTATGAGCTGGGCGCTTACGGGCTGCCCGCCCGCTTCTCGCACTGGACCTTCGGACGGGACTACCACCGGCAGAAGACGTCCTACGAATACGGCATGTCCAAGATCTACGAGATCGTCTTCAACACCGACCCCTGCCAGGCGTTCCTGGTCGAAGACAACTCCATGCTCTCGCACAAGTTCGTCGCCGCGCATGTTCTGGGCCACTGCCACTTCTTCAAGCACAATACCTACTTCGCCCACACGAACCGGCGCATGGTGGAGCAAATGCGCCTCCACGCCGAGCGCATCCGCACCTACGAGCAGGAGTTCGGCTGGCGCGAGGTCGAGGACTTTTTGGACACGGTCATGACCATCGAGGAGCACTTCGACCCGACCGCGCCCGCCCTCAAGCGCAAGACGACCGAGCAGCACGAGGATGATCGCCTCCACGAAGGGCAGCCGGGCCGGACCGACTATGATGATATCTGGGAAGTCGCGGGCCGGGGCGAGCGGCCCAAGCCGCGCGCCCGAAGGTTCCCCGAAGAGCCGGAAAAGGACCTGCTGCGCTTCCTGATCGAGCACGGCCGCGCCCTGACCGACTGGCAGCGGGATATCTTGCAGATCATCCGCGACGAGATGATGTACTTCCTGCCCCAGATGCGGACCAAGATCATGAACGAGGGCTTCGCGTCCTACTGGCACGAGAAGATCTTGGAGGCGATTGACCTGACCTCGGAAGAGCACTGGGAGTTCCGCCGCCTGCACTCGTCTGTTTTGTCCCCCTCGGGGTCGCGGATGCAGATCAACCCTTACTACGTCGGCTTCCAGATCCTCAAAGACATCGAGCGCCGCTGGGACGGCAAGGTCGAGGTGGGTGATGAAGAAGAACTTGACTGGATGGGCCGTTCCATCGCCCGGCCGCAGGGGGAGGGCCGCGCCAAGCTGTTCCAGGTCTGCGAGGAGGACAACGACGTCACCTTCCTCCGCAAGTACCTGACCGAGCCTCTGGTCAAGAAGCTGGACCTCTACACTTACAAGCTGGAAGAAGTGGACGGCGAAGAAATGTGGGTGGTCCAGGACACCGACTGGCGCTCCGTCCGCGACAGCATCGTGGACTCGATGACGAACTTCGGGCAGCCTATCCTGACCGTCGAGGACGGCGATTATAAGCGCCGGGGCGAGCTGTACCTAAAGCACGCCTTCGACGGCAAAGCGCTGGACCCCGATTACACCGAGCGCGTCCTGCGGAACATTCAGAAGCTGTGGGGCCGCCCCGCGCACCTGGAAACGGTGAAGGACGACAAGCCTATCCTCTTCTCCTGCGACAACGAGGGCTGTGTCATACAGGAGAAGGTCAAGGAGCCGGCCTGACCGGGCCGGTTCTGGAAGCACCGCGGAAAACGGAGGCAGGCGCGGGAGCGCCTGCCTTCTTCATTCGGGGCGTGCGGGCGGTTGAAACCGCGCCAACAAAGGCACAAAGTCCGCCTTCGCGGACTAAGATTGAACTCAGATTCTTAACCTGCGGAGGCAGGTTTTGTGCCTTTGTTGCAGCGG
>JANOOM010000237.1:0-7139 GCA_031421335.1 Armatimonadota bacterium | reverse complement strand
GACGCCGGCACCAGCACCCCGTAACAGCCGCCTCACCGGCCCTTTCAGTCCCGAGTAATCAGGATGGGAGGGCCTCTTCATTGACACCCTCACGCCGCCGTGCCATAATGGGCCAACGTGAGAGGCAAAACAATGAAGTATAATACCATCCTACTCTTCGGCGCCCCCGGCAGCGGCAAGGGGACGCAGGGGCACACACTGGGCAGTATCCCTGGCCTGATCCATGTCGCCTGCGGCGAGATCTTCCGGGACCTGCGCGTCGGCACCCCGCTGGGCCGTGTCTTCCTCGACTACAGCAGCCGCGGCGTGCTCGTCCCCGACGACTTTACGGTGCAGCTCTGGGAGGAGCACATCGAGGGCCTGATCCGGCTGGGCCGTTTCGACCCTGAGACCGACATCCTGATCCTCGACGGCATCCCGCGCAACGTCGCCCAGGCCCGGCTGATGGACCAGTACATTGACGTCAGACGGCTCTACTATCTGGACTGCGCCGACAAGTCCAAGATGGTCCTGCGGCTCAAGCGCCGCGCCCTGCATGAGAACCGGCTGGACGACGCCTCCGACGAGACCATCCAAACGCGGCTTTACGTCTATGAAGCCGAGACCGCGCCACTCCTCAGTCACTACCCGCTGGACAAGGTCTGCCGGATAGACACGGGCCGGTCGCCGGTCGAGGTGCTGGCCGACATCCTCGCCGACGCGCGCCTGGTGTTGGCGGGCGCGGAAAAAGATTCTGATTGAAGCCGAAACGGAACAAATATTCGCTGCAATCGGTTATAATAAAAGAGGAACATGGGGGCGATTGGTTTCGATCGGGGGATTGATCTCTCAGGTAGCGAGTCGAGGCGCCGCTGGCCTCGTTAAAAGCGGCAAAAACAATAAACGCGAAGAACACTTCTTTCGCCACATCGCGGACCTCGTTCGCGATGGCTGCCTAACTTTTCCTTCGGGACTAGCTAGTCGGTTCTAGCGCTGCCTTCGGGCAGCCCGTCCCGTCCCCTCCCGCCCGCCGAGGGGAGCCGGGGCGTCACCCATGCGGGCTACTGCGCGCGGACTGCCGTCCGACGCACGCGGGAAACAAAGGACAGCTAGCGCTTTCGCCAGCCTGCCGCTTGGCGGGCGGGGCGCGAAATTCAAACAAACGGCTATGCTTGTAGAAGCCTGAGTTGTCGCTGCTCGACACGACGGTTCGAATCCGTCCGCCTCCACCATGAACGGTAAAGGGCGCTCCCGCAAGGGGGCGCCCTTTTGCTTTTGTGTTCTATGATGCTTTATTTTCCTCTATTTTCTTCTTATCACCTTGACCTAGGACTCCGACCTGTGTTAGAATGCCTGAATACGTTGTACTTATCCATGCACTACCACCCGCAGGAGAACAAATAAATGAGGACATCGCCAACCGGCCCGGACGGCGCGCCCCGCCGCTCGTGCGCCCTTCAGTGCCTATTTCTACTCGGCTTGCTCGCAATCGTTCTTCCTCCAGCCTTCGCCGACCCGACGCCTGCCACCATCCTCATCGGCGGGCGCATCGTGCCGTTCCAGGTGAAGCCCTTCGTCGGCCCAGATGGTCAGGTCGAGGCGCCCGTGGACGCCGTCCAACTCTTGGGGGCGAAGTTCGCGCCCAACGCGGACGGCACCGTCTCGGTCACGGCGGCCAATGGACATCGTTTCAGCGTTCCCTACACGATGGTTCAGGGGCGCTACTGCGTCCCGTTTCAAAAGGTCGCGCAGGCCCTCGGCGGCACGGCAGACTGGCAGCCGACGACGACGACGCTGACGGTCCGGGCGCGGCTCCAGATGGTGCGCCAGGACAACGACGCTCTGACTGTCTACACCTCTTATCCGGTCTACTATAGTGTCAAGCGCATTGACAACCCCGAGCGGCTCTATGTGGACTTGTACGGGCTGGACCTCGCCACAACGCCCGCCAGCATCCCCACATCGGGCGGCAGCGTGACGCACATCCGCAGTGGGCAGATCAACTCGCAGACGGTCCGCATCACCATTGACCTCAAGCAGGGGATGCCCTTCCGGGTCGTCAGCGGCATCCAGACCAGCCTCGTTCGGGTCGCCCTGGGCGAATCCGGGCCGGCCGCCCCCGCCTTGGTCCCCGTGTACGCGCCGCCCGTCGTCAACCCGCCGGTCGCGCACCTGCCGACCAATCCCGCCCAGGTGACCATCATGGCTGTGGACTACAAGGTCGTCAGCGCGGCCCTGACGCAGATCCGGATCACGACGACCGGCCCGACCAAGTACCGCACCGAGGCGCTGAATGACCCGAACCGCCTGGCCTTCGACCTGGCTGGGGCCGTCCTGGACCGGAACGTCCGGACGACGCAGGCCGTGGACAACCCCGTCGTCAAGGCCATCCGCATCGGCAAGGTCTTCACCGAGCACACCGCCTTCGGCCGCATCGTGCTGGACTTGTCCAAGATGGTCGGCTTTTCCGTGGACAGCCGGACGAGCGGCAGCGGCATGACTTACCTGATCAACGTGATGACGTCAGGCTCCGATATGGCCTCCGCGCCGCCCGTCGTCAGCCAGCCCGTCCCCGAGGGTGGCCTGCTGCCCGCGCCCGTGACCGCGAGCCTGGCCGGCAAGCTGATCGTCATTGACCCCGGCCATGGCGGGCGCGACACCGGAGCGATTGACGGCTTCCGCAGCGGGCAGGTCTATGAGAAAGACATCGCGCTCGCCATCGGGCGGCGCGTCCGCGACGTCCTGACGCAGAACGGCGCGACGGTCCTGATGACCCGCAACAGCGACATCCTGCCCAGCGTCGAGTCGCGGCCCTTGTTCGCCAACACCCACCACGCCGACTACTTTGTCAGCATCCACTGCGACTCGGCGGAAGCGCAGAACGCCCGCTCCGGGACTGCCGTGTATTATCATGGGGCGAGTGGCATGTGCCGCCTGATGGCCGCCGACATCGGGCGCCGTATCAGCCAGGTCTCCGGCCTCCCCTACAACGGCGTCAAGTCCGATATGATCCAGTACGGGGGGCGGTTCGTCACCGGCTACGGCGTCCTGCGGGCTAGCGCCATGCCCGCTGTTTTAGTCGAGACCGGCTTCATGACTAGCGACAGCGACCTCGCCAAGCTGCGCGACGATGCGACCCAGCAGCGCATCGCCGACGGCGTGGCCGCGGGCCTGCGCGACTTCATCTCGGACCAGATCGCCTCGGTGCGCTCGGCGAGCGGTGGGCGCGGCGCTCCCCGGAGAGCCTACTGATTTGAGGAAGCTCTTCTCCTGCGCTGTCCTGGGCTTCGCCGCGCTTGCTCTTTCGGGGTGCCACCATGACGGCCCGACGTCCGTCTCCCCGGCCACGCCCGCCGCCACGCCGAGCGCGCCGCGTGACAGCGCCGTCGTCTACGTCATCAACCCCAAGGCGACCGGCGATCAGGACGTGCTGATGCCGCGTACCGTCGCCTTGCACCACTCCGCTTCGCCCGCCCGCGACGCCGTAGATGCCCTGCTGCGCGCAAAGGGCAGCCCCCTGCCGACGGGGACGGCGCTGCGCGGCATCACGATTGACGCTGGTGTGGCGACCCTCGACTTCTCGCAAAGCCCCATCAGCGAGACCGGCGGTGAGGGCGCACAGGGCGACGCCCTCGCCGCCCTGGCCCGGACACTGGGCCAGTTCCCCGAGATCAATCAATACCAGATCGAGGTCAAGGGGCAGGCGGTCAAGTCGCTGGGCGAGCAGGGGGCAGTGGACGGCCCGATGGACGTCATCCGTCCCGCCGGCCCGCCCCAAGCGAAGGACGCCGCCCCATGAGCCTGCCGCGCGCCGACATCGGCGTTTTCGACTCGGGGCTTGGCGGCCTTTCCGTTCTGAGGGAGATCCGGCGGCAGATGCCCGGTGCCTCCGTCTTGTACCTCGCGGACACGGCCAACGTCCCCTACGGCGACAAGCCGATCCCCGTCGTCCGGGACCTCGCCCTGCGCTTGACGGGGCTGCTGGTCGAAGCTGGCGCCAAAATCGTCATCATGGCGAGCGGCACTTCCACGGTCGCCGGCCTGGAAGCCGCTCAGGCCTTTCACCCCGACCTGCCAATTCTTGGCACCGTCGAGCCGGGCGCGAAGGCCGCCGTGGAGACGTCTTCCGGCACGATCGGCGTCATCGCAACGAATGCGACAGCGAGGAGCCTCGCCTTCACACACGCCGTACAGGCGCTCGACCCATCCCGGCGCGTCGTCGAGCAGGGCTGCCCCCGATTCGTGCCGCTCGTCGAGACGGGCCGGGCGGAAACGCCTGAAGCCGAAGACGCCGCCCGCGAGTACCTGGAGCCGCTGCGCGCGGCCGGCGCCCGCAGCATCATCCTCGGCTGTACCCACTTCCCCTTCCTGCTGCCCGCCCTCCAGCGTGCGATCCGACGCATGGGCGACGCGAGCTTCCGCCCGACCTTCGTGGACCCCTCGGAAGAGGCCGTCCGCGTCGCCGTCCCGCTTTTCACCCCGTCAGCGCCAAGCGGCGCGGCCGTTCACTTCGCGGCCTCCGGCGATCCTGAAGAGTTCCGTCGCTACGCTTCCGCCCTGCTCGGCGAGCCGATCCCGCCCGTCCTGCCGCTCGTCCTCTGAGTGTGAACGCCTCTTGGCTTCGGGTATACTACGCGAAACATCCCCTCTTGAGGTACACCCATGCCCCGTGAAGACGGCCGCGCGCTTGACGCTTACCGGCCCATCACCCTGACCCGCGGGTTTGCCCGCTATGCCGAAGGCTCCTGCCTGGTCGAAGTCGGCAACACGAAAGTGCTCTGTACGGCGAGTGTCGAAGACAAAGTACCGCCCTTCCTCAAAGGCAAGGGGGAAGGCTGGGTGACGGCCGAATACTCGATGCTGCCACGCTCCACCCACACCCGCTCCTCGCGCGATGCGGGCAAGCCGAACGGCAGGACCATCGAAATCCAGCGCCTCGTCGGCCGGTCTCTGCGCTCGATCGTCGAGATGCCTGCCCTGGGCGAGCGGACGATCACGCTGGACTGCGACGTCCTCCAGGCCGACGGCGGCACGCGCACGGCGGCGATCTCCGGTGCCTTCGTGGCACTCGTCGAAGCGCTGGCTTGGATGCGCGGCAAGGGGCAGATCAAGACGCTTCCCTTCACCGAGTGGGTCGCCGCCGTCTCGGTGGGCGTCGTCAAAGGGGAAGAGCGATTAGATCTCGCCTATGAAGAGGACTCGCAGGCCGCCGTTGACATGAACATCGTGATGACCGACACCGGCCGGTTTATCGAGGTCCAGGGTACGGCGGAAGGGGCGCCTTTTGACCGCGAGCGCTTGAACCGCCTGCTGGACCTCGGCCATGTCGGGGTCCGTCAGATGCTTGCCAAACAGCGCGAAGCACTGACGGGTCTGGTCTGATGCTGCGACTCATGCTCGCGACGAACAACCCTGGCAAGGCGATCGAGCTGCGGGATCTCCTCGCCCTTCACCTCGATCTGAGCACTGTCATGCTGCTGACGCCGCGCGACTGGCCCGTCCCGCTGCCCGAAGTCGCCGAAACGGGGGCGACCTTTGCCGAGAATGCGCGCTTGAAGGCCGACGCTCTGGCTTCGGCGACGGGCCTCCCCGCCCTGGCCGATGACTCCGGCCTCTGCGTGGACGCCCTGGGCGGCGCCCCCGGCTTGTACTCCGCCCGGTGGGCCGGGCCGGACGCCTCCGACGCCGACCGGAACGCAAAGCTGCTGCTCGCCCTCACCGACGTGCCGCCTGAGCGACGCACGGCGCGCTTCGTCTGCGCCGCCGCCCTCGCCCTGCCGGGCGCCCCGACTGTCACCGCTGAGGGCGTCTGTGAGGGCACCCTGCTTGACGCCCCGCGCGGCTCGGGCGGCTTCGGCTACGACCCCCTTTTCCTCCTGCCAGGCCCCGATCGAACGATGGCAGAGCTGACACCCGAAGAAAAAAACACCCTCAGCCACCGCGCGGTCGCCGTGTCGCGGCTGTCTTCCCACTTCTCGGTTCTTTTGAACCAAGCCGTATGAGCATTCAATGTGTCGGTTTGAGCGGGGTAGGGGGCGGGTATAGGTAAGCAGCCTTGCTTGCCATCGCATGCCAGGCGCTAGGAAAATATCGCGGCGGAGGCGTATTTCATGTCATTTCTAGCGGAAGCCTCACTGTTCATATTTGTCGGCCTATTCGCTTTAATCACTGTCGGCTTGCTGGGTGCAATGGCTTTTGCGTTGAATAAGCTGGTCAAGCTGCTTGATACTGTCGTTGGCAAGATTGACCCCGTGATTGCCAAAGCGACCGATACTATCGAGACCGTGCAGCGTGTGACTACAAACATCGGCGAGAAGGCGGACCACATCCTGACAAAGGGTGAAGCGCTAACCGATGATGTGACCGGTCGGGTTGAGAGAACAGCAGGCACTGTTCAGAAGTCCGTGACTGAGCCTTTGATCAAGATCAGCAGCCTCATCACGGGCGTTTCCAAAGGCATCTCGGTTTACGCCGGTTCTTCCAATGGCTCCTCAAGGCAGCGAGTCAAGGTCCCCAGCGGTAGGCCCGCCGAGAACCGGGCAAAGATCTACGAGGAAGACGGCGCAGACAAGAAGTAGGGATGGCAAAATGGTCATTCCAGAATCAAGGAGCTAGGGCAACTATGGCGAAAGCGGGCAAACAGATCGGTACGGAGACGGTTACGGGCGCTGAAGAAGTCACCATCGTTGGTGCGACCGACGACAAGCAAAAGAGTGGGGGCAGCGGGAGTTTTGTCACTGGCCTGCTCATCGGGAGCGCATTGGGCGCACTCGCAGCGCTGCTTTACGCGCCCCAAGGTGGTGACCAGACTCGCGGCTTGATCAAGCAGAAGACCGATGAGTATACGGGCCTCGCCAAAGACAAGGCTAACGATCTGAGCGAGACGGCGAAGCTGAAAGCGGTGGACCTCGCCGATAAGGCCGGCGACACGGCAGACAGCGCCAAAGTCAGAGCCGCTGAACTTGCCGATACGGTAATGGCCAAAGCTTCGGATGTCACAGACACAGTGAAAGCCAAAGCTTCGGATGTCACGGACACGGTAAAAGCGAAATCGAGCGAAGTGGTCGAAACAGTCAAAACCAAAGCGAGCGATGCTGCCGACGCGGCCAAAGCCGCGGCAGGTGACCTGAGCGCCAAAGCCAGCACCAAAAGTGCCTCGG
>JANOOM010000236.1:0-2014 GCA_031421335.1 Armatimonadota bacterium | reverse complement strand
CCCTGCGCCCGTTCGTGTACGGCCTCGCCCGGCGCCTCAAGGCCGGCCGCTTCGACGCCCTCTGGATGCACGGCTACACCCACCAGGCCAACCTGCGCGCCATGATGGTGGCCCGGAACGCCGGCATCAAAGTCCTCGTCCGGGCCGAGTCGCAAATGGGGGCGGCCACCCGTTCCTCGTCCCTGCGGCGCTTTAAGGAGCCGGTCCTGCGCCGATTGTTCGGCGCGGTGGACGGGTTCCTCGCGGTCGGCTCGCTCAACGCGGCCTACTACCGGCACTACGGCGTTCCCGAGAGTAAGCTCTTCTCGGTCCCATATGCCGTTGACAACGAGTTCTTTCAGCGCCAGGCGCGTCTCGCCCGTCCGGGCCGCGAAGACCTCCGGCGGTCCCTCGGTCTGACGCCGGGGCGCCCCGTGATCCTGTTCGCTTCCAAGTTCCAGCCGCGCAAGCGCGCGGGCGACCTGCTGGAAGCCTACCGCGCGCTTTCGCCGGACGGGAAGCGAGAGCCGGACCCATACCTGCTGTTCGTCGGCGACGGCGAAGAGCGCTCGGCCCTGGAGCGGAGGGCGGCGGAGACCGGATGGTCCAGTATCCTTTTCCTCGGGTTTAAGAACCAGACGGCCCTCCCGCCGCTGTTCGACCTGTGCGACGTGTTCGTCCTACCCTCCGATTCGGAGCAGTGGGGGCTGATCGTAAATGAAGTCATGAACGCCGAAAAGCCCGTCATCGTCACCAAAGAGGTCGGCGCGGCCCCAGACCTCGTCCGCGACGGTGAGAATGGCTACGTCGTGCCGGTCGGTGACGTCGCCGCCCTGACCGACCGCCTCCGGGACGTCCTTTCCGACCCCGGCGCGGCGCGTCGCATGGGGGAGCGGAGCCTGGAGATCGTCCAGAACTGGGGTTTCCGGGAAGACGTCGCCGGGCTGCTCCAGGCGCTGGACGCGACCGTGGGGGCAGGCCGCCCCTCTCTTTCAGGCGCCGAGAGACCATAATCAAGATATGCGAGTAGTCCAAACCGTTTTCGGGAAGTTTCACCACTTCCATCTGGCGCGTCAGCTTCACCGGCGCGGGATGCTGGCGGGGATCTTTTCTTCCTACCCGCGTCGCAAGCTGTCCGATCAGGGCATCCCGATGGACTTAGTGCATACCTACCCCTATTTTCACATGACCCAACTCGCTGCTGGCCGGTACGTTCCTGGCAGTGGACTCGCCAGGGGGGAGCTGTCCTGGTGGCTGGCGCTGACGCTGGATGCGCACGTCGCGGGCCGCCTGCCCGAGTGCGACGTCTTCGTCGGCATCTCCGGCTCCGGCCTGAAGACCGGCCGGCTCGCCCAGAAACGCGGCGGCAAATACATCTGCGACCGCGGCTCGTCCCATATCCGCTGGGCTGACCGGATGCTCACCGAGGAGTTCAAGCGCTGGGGCCAGGAGTTCGAGGGCGTCTTCACGAAACACATTGGCCGCGAGGAGCAGGAATATGCCCAGGCGGACGCCATCACCGTGCCCTCCGAGTTCGCGCGCCGCACCTACATCGAGATGGGCGTGCCGACGGACAAAATCAAGAAGGTGCCCTATGGCTCCGACTTGAGCCGCTTCGCCAAGGTGGCCGAGCCTGCCACTGACTCGTTCGATGTCCTGTTCGCCGGCCAGATCTCGTTCCGCAAAGGCATCCCCTACCTGCTGGACGCCTTCGCCAAGTTCCGGCACCCCAAGAAGACCCTGACGGTCGTCGGGAGCGTCCTGCCGGAGATCGCGCGCTATTTGCAGGGCAAGTCGTTCGACCGTGTGGAGTTCATCGGGGCACAGCCGCAGCCCCGCCTCAAGGAGCTGATGAGCCGCAGCCACGTCATGGTCCTGCCCAGCGTCGAGGAAGGGCTGGCGCTCGTCCAGGGTGAGGCGATGGCCTGCGGCTGTCCCCTGATCTCTTCGGAAAACACCGGAGCGGAAGATCTATTCGACGATGGCCGAGAGGGGTTCATCGTCCCCATCCGGGACTCGGCCGCCATCACGGAGC
>JANOOM010000235.1:0-2911 GCA_031421335.1 Armatimonadota bacterium | reverse complement strand
CCGGGGCCACCCCGTGGGGCGGATTCTGCGTTATCTCCGTGGCCGCTATCCTGGGGGGCGGCGCGTAGGGTCTGGACTTTATCGCGGGGAAACCAAACGACAGCGCCCTGATTCAGTATGTGCGCGGCTTGAAAACGCCCCGGATGCCGATGAGCGGCACGGCCCTCTCGGTGGATGAGGTACACCTGCTGCGTGAATGGGTTCTGGCCGGGGCGCATGACGACTCGGCGGGCGCGGCGCCTGCGGTCAAAGGCCACCCGATGGCCCTTCTGCCCGTCGAGGACGAAACGAGCCTCAGCCTCGCCGAACTGCGCGTCAAGCACCTGGCCCGGCTGCCCCGCCCGGCCGCTGTCCCGGTCGTCAGCGCGCCCGCGTTCAACGAGATAGACCGCTTCATCGCGGCCAAATGGCGCTCGAAGAACTTCTCCACCCCACCGGTCTGCGACGACAATGCGTTCCTGCGCCGGGTCTACCTAGACGTCGTCGGCGTCATCCCGACGACGGCCCAGGCGCTCGACTTTGTGCAGGACAAGATGCCCGACAAGCGCACACGCCTGGTAGATGCCCTGCTGGCCCGCGACGACGATTATGCCGCCAACTGGACCCCCTTCTGGGAAGACGCGCTTGCCTCGAACGGCGCCCACCAGGGCGGGGCCGGGTCGCGGCCAAATCTGCGTCCCTGGCTCGCCGAGAACCTGCGCCGGAACCGGCCCTACGACGAGATGGTGGCCGAGCTGATCGACCCGACCTCGACCGGCCCGATGGCTCCACTGGCGCGCGGGTGGATACAAAACACCGACCACACTGAGACTGCCCAGAGCGCCGCCTATGTCGCCCAGGTCTTCATGGGAACGGCAGTCAAGTGCGCGAGCTGCCACAACCATTTCCTGAACCCTGAATGGACGCAAAAGAAGTTCATGGGCTATGCCAGCTACTTCACACCGCAGAACATGGAAGTGATCCGGTGCGAAGTCCACGAAGGCGAGTTCGTCCCGCCCACCTTCCTTTTCGACCAGCCGAGCGCCCGCAATGCCGCCGCGTTCGCGCCGCTCGGCCCGGACCAGCGCTTGCGGCAAGTCTCGCGGCTCATCGTAGACCCTGAAAACCCGCGCTTCGCGAGCTGCCTCGTCAACCGCCTGTGGAAACGCTACTTCGGCCTGGGCCTGGTCGAGCCGGCCGACGACTTCCGGGCCGAGGGCCGCGACGCCAGCCACCCTGCCCTGCTGCTCTGGCTCGCCGACGACTTCATGCGCCATGGCTACGACCTCAAGCACACCATCCGCCTGATGCTGACCAGCCGCACCTACCAGCTCCGCTACGACCCGCGCCTAGCCGATACCTTCAGCGCCGCCGCTCCCGACGCGCCGCGCTTCTTCCGCTCCCCCACCCTGCGCCGCTTGACCGAGGAGCAGCTATTAGATAGCGTGAATGTCGCCATCAGCAATGCCGACGCGCCTCGCGCCTATCTGGACGGCGACTCGACCGCCCTTTCGCGCGCCCTGGGCAAATCTGCCGCCCGCAACGAGATCTCGACGTCCCGCTCCGACGACGTCGCCGTCGTGCAGGCTTTGGAACTTCTGAACGGCGGCGAGTTCAACCGCCGCGTCGCCCAAGGGACGCTGGACCAGGAGCTGTCACGCGAGCCGGAGTGGCCGCGCATCGTCACACGCGCTTATTGGGCGACTTTGGGCCGCGCGCCGACCTCCAAGGAACTCGGCGCGGGCAACCAGTTTCTGGAAGCCGCGCCGCCGGTCACTACCGCCAGTCAGGCCCCGACCGAAGCTGTCTGGTGGGAGGACGGCCCGCCCGCCGGGGTCATGCTGCAAGGACCGTGGCAGCTTTCCTCGAGCCTCGTCTACTCAGGGAAAGAGGCACACACTGCGCCGGTCATAGCGGGCGCCCAGCAGCACTTCTTTTTGGGCGCGACGCCCTCGCTCTCCGCCAGCGCGGGCGACACACTGTTCACCTACGCTTATTTGGACCCCAAGGCCATGCCGCGCGAGGTCATGCTCCAGTGGAACGATGGGGACTGGGAGCACCGCGCCTTTTGGGGCGAAGACTTAATCAACTTCGGCACGGTCGCCACGGGCAGCCGCCGCCGCATGGGTGATCTGCCCGCGCCGGGCCAGTGGGTTCGCCTCGCCGTCCCCACCAACGCCGTGGGCCTGGCCGGGCGCGGGATCGGCGGCATGTCCTTCGACCAGTTCGGCGGCAAAGTCACGTTCGACCACAGCGGCGTTACCCACGTCGTCCCGCCGCGCCCGGCCATCGTGGACATGCTCTGGGCCTTGACCGTCAGCCCGGAGTTCCAGTACATTCGGTGAGTCGGCCCCAGATTGAAATCTAGGGCTGCGGTAGGGCAAGTGTCCCCCTCCGTGGACAGAAGATGTAGGGGCGCTGCTTGCCGCGCCCTTCCGCTCTCTGTCGGCGGAGGCGGACAATCGTATTTCTGAAGACCCGGATTGAAATCCGGGAAATGACAAGGCTTACATGATAAAGAAATACTGGCCCCATGTCGCAGGTTTCTTCCTATACACGCTACTGCCCCTCGTAATGGTACACACGGTATCGGAAAGACGTCACAGCCTATGTGTGTGTCATGCTTGGTTTACAAGTACTGCTTCTTATCGCCGTGATGGTCGTCCGACGTAACCGCCGGAAAGCCCAACAGACCATGCCATTTATGGCATGGTGCAAAATTTGTGATCCGAAACTCTACCACCGTAAGGAACCACCGTCTATGAAGACCTTATCTCGTGCTTTACTTCTGTGCGCCGCGATTGCCGCCCCCATGCCCGCAATCGCTCAGGCGGCTACTCCCTCTGCCGACCGTCCGTTCTTGAACCCGCTGTTCAGCGATGACATGGTGCTCCAGCGCGGCCAGTCCGACCCCGTTTGGGGGTGGACGACG
>JANOOM010000234.1:0-11472 GCA_031421335.1 Armatimonadota bacterium | reverse complement strand
GCCCTGCGTCCACAGGCCCACCTTCCCGCCGCCGTAGTTCGGCAGGGCCGCGCTGATGCGCTTCTGCATGTCCACCCAGCCGCGCACCTGGCCGTCGTGGACCAGCAGGCGCAGTGTGTGCCAGCCGGGCGCGAGAGGCATGGGCGCAGGCACGGCGGCAGCGATCGGGGCTGCTCCAACTCCACCTCCAACTCCGGCTCCCCCAGTATTGGGTTTTATTGGGATGGGGACGGGGGGGGCTGCCAGCGCGGCAGACAGCGTGATCGGCGTCTGCTGCACGATGGTGTGGGTGGCCCCGGCGATCTGGATCAGGGCCAGATCGCCCAGCGCCTGGTTGCAGCGCAGGACGACGTAGTTGTCCGGGCCGCTGTAAGCGCAGACGATGCCGACGGCGGGGCTGGCCTTGCCGCCATCAATGCGGAAGCGGACGCGGACGTCGGCGTTGCGGCCCATGTCGGCGCGGTCCAGCAGCAGGGCGAAGCGGTCCGCGCGGAAGTGTGGGCCGGACGCGCGGGCGATCATGCCGTCGGGACCGGTCTTATCGGCGGCCACCGACCAGAGCGGGGCCGGCCCGGGCGTCCCCGACCCGACCGGGGCTAGGCCGGCCAGATTGCCGCCGGCGAAGTTGAAGACGCGGGTCGCGGTGGGGGCGTCGGTCCAGACGTCCAGGGTGTCGGTCGCCCACGGGTCGGCGGGTCGCCGGTTCCGTCCGCCGCCCGCCGTTTTGGGCGCGAAGGTCGCCAGGTAGTCCACGATCAGGGCGGCCTCGGCGGGCGCGATGGACTCGGAGGCGTGGTACTTGTTGAGCATGGTGTTGACGGTCCGCTGCCACTCGGGCCTCGCGTAGCCCTTTTCCTCGGGTTTGGGCAGGTTGTGGCAGGCGGAACATTTCTCGGCGTACAGCGCCTTGACCTGGGCCGTGTCGGTTTTAGGCACCTCGGCGGCCGAGCGCGTCGGGGCGGAAAGGCCCGCCGAAAAGGCGACGCCGGCGGCGGAAAACGAGGTAAGGACGGCGGCGAGGATACGTGGGTTCATGGGTCAGGATCTCCAGCGACGTGCGTAAGCACTTTATTATAACACGATTATGATGCGGACGTGGCGTTTATACCATGGTGACGCGCGGCCGGGCGCGAAAGTTCACGCTTGACAATGCGCCCCATCGGTGTTATAATCCCCCGGCCCCCACCCCCCACTCTTCTACGAGGTCACTGTGCAGGGATACTGCGTGCGCTGCCGCACCAAACAAGAGATGCTTTCCGCCACCCAGACGCTGATGAAGTACGGCTGCCGCGCCATGGTCGGCATGTGCGCCTGCTGCGGCACCAAGATGTCGGTGGCGGGCCGCTGGGACGGTGAGCAGGAACAGGCGGTCCAACCGGACGGCGACGCGGCCCCACCGGACCATGCGGGGGACTGAAAAGGCGGCCCGAGGAGCGGGTAGAATAAGCGCGGCGTAGCCTGCGCGGCTAGCACCGGCCCGACAGCGGCCGGTAAGGATAAACACACTAATGACAGACGATAGAGAATTTGCGAAGGGCCTGGAAGACGTGATCGCCGGCGAATCGTCCATCTGCGACGTGGACGGCAAGAACGGCAAGCTGATCTACCGGGGCTACGACATCCACGACCTGGCACAGCACACGACGTTTGAAGAGGTGGTGTATTTGCTGTGGAACGGCGGCCTGCCGACGGCGCGGGAGCTTGAGGTGTTGACGGCGGACCTGGACGCCGCCCGCGCCATCCCCGAGGCCGCGATGGACATGCTGCGGCGGTTCCCAAAGACGGCGACGGCGATGGACGCCCTGCGGACGGCGACCTCGCTTTTGGCCCTCTATGACCCCGATGAGGGCGACGAGAGCATAAACGCCGACAAGCGAAAGGCGCTGCGGCTGACCGCCCAGATGGGGACACTGGTCGCCGCCCTGGACCGGCTCCGTAAAGGCGAGGAGCCGGTCGCACCCAAAGCCGGCCTGTCCACGGCGGGCAACTTCCTGTACCAACTGACGGGCAAAGAGCCGAGCGAGACCGAGACGCACGCCCTGGATGTCGCCCTGGTCCTGCACGCCGACCACGAATTAAATGCCTCACCTTCGCCGCCCGCGTCACCGTGGCGACCCTGACCGACGTGTACAGCGCCGTCACCAGCGCCGTCGGCACCCTGGCCGGGCCGCTGCACGGCGGGGCGAACGTCAACGTCATGCACCTGCTGGCCGAGATCGGCACACCGGACCGGGCCGAGGAGATCGTGGGGCAGATGCTGGCCGAGGGCAAGAAGATCCCCGGCATCGGCCACCGGGTCTACCGCGCGCTCGACCCGCGGGCGGTGTCCCTGCGCGAGATGTCCCGCCAACTCGCCGAGTCGTCGGGCGACACCAAGTGGTACGAGATCAGCGAGCGCGTCCAGGAGGCCGCCGACAAGGCGTTAGCCGCCAAGGGCAAGACGACGCTCAAGGCCAACGTGGACTTCTTTTCGGCCTCGGTGTACCATATGCTGGGCATCCCCGACGACCTGTTCACGCCGGTCTTCGCCATCTCGCGCGTGGCGGGCTGGACGGCGCACATCCTGGAGCAGCTCGGCGACAACCGGCTGATCCGCCCGCGCGCCATTTACACCGGCCCACGCGATTTGACGGTGAAGCCCATCGGCGAGCGATGACGGGAGAAGAACGGTAGAATCGGCGGCCTCCCCGATTTGGGGAGGCCGCCTTTTTTGCCTGTGCGATAGAGGCGGGGAGGGAGAAGAAGGGCGGGGACAAGCTCCGCCCCCACGCAGACAGGTCGCGTAGGGGTAGGGAGGGCTTGTCCCTACCCTCTTTCCCTTTTCTATCCAGCAAGTGCCTTCCGCGTCTGCTCGTCCATCGTCAGTTCCAGCCAGTCCAAAGCCATCGGCGGGCGCAAGGTCGCCTCGTCGAGCGCCGCAAGGTCATCGGGCGTGAGCGCGAGGGCGTCCGCGCCGAGGTTGTCTTCAAGCTGGGATAGACTACTCGCGCCGATCAGGACGGTGGCGACGGAGGGCTGCGCCAGCAGCCAGGCCAGCGCCACCTGGGCGACACTCGCCCCGTGACGCGCCCCGACCTCGCGCGCCTTCTCCACAATGCCGAAGCCCACTTCTTTGTCGAATGGCATGACGTCGAACCCGGACAGGCGGTTCTCCTGGGCCTTCAAGTTTCCCCGCGTGTACTTGCCGGACAGAAAGCCGCCGGCCAACGGACTCCAAACCATCAGCCCGGCCCCGGCGTCCCGCAGCATTGGCACGAAATCGTGCTCGATGTCGCGCCCGAGCAGCGAATAATGTATCTGGGCGGTGATGAACCGCGCCCACCCCCGATCCTTCTGCATCTGGACGGCCTTGGCGATCATCCAGGCGGGCCAGTTGGAACACCCGATGTAGCGGACTTTCCCCTGTCGGACCAGCGCGTCCAGCGCTTCCAGTGTCTCTTCCAGCGGCGTGAACAGGTCGCCCGTGTGGGCCATCAGCACATCAACATGATCGGTCCCGAGCCGCTTCAAGCTGGCCTCGCAGGCGGCGAGCAGGTGCTTGCGGGAAAGCCCGGCCTGGTTCATGCCCGGCCCCACGCGGTAGGCGATCTTGGTGCATAAGACCGCCTCGTCGCGGCGCGGCTTCAGGAACGCGCCTAATATCTCTTCGGAGCGCCCGCCCGCGTAAACGTCCGCCGTGTCGAAGAAGTTCATGCCGGCGTCGAGGGCGCGTGTGAGCAAAGCCCTAGCACTCGCCTCGTCCACTTTAGCGACGGCGCTCTGGTCGCCGGACGTGAAGGTCATGGTGCCGAGAGAGAGCCGGGACACGATCAGTCCGGTCTCGCCGAGTTGTTTGTACTGCACTTCCTGCTCCTTCCCGCCGGTCAGCCCCGGTTCAGCGAGGCCATGTCGATGACGAACCGGTAGCGCACGTCGCTCTTCAGCACGCGCTCGAACGCCCCGTTGATGTCCTGAATTTTGATCATCTCCACGTCGCAGGCGATGCCGCGCTCGGCGCAGAAGTCCAGCATCTCCTGCGTTTCTTTGATGCCGCCCGCGCCCGACCTGACCAACGATTTACGCCCCGCCATCAGCATGACCCCCAGGAGCGGCGGCTCGATGGCGTCGAGATGGCCGACCAGGATGTGTGTGCCGTCCAGTTTCAGGGTCGCCAGATAGGGATTGAGGTCGTGGGCGCTCGGCACCGTGTCTAGGATGAAGTCGAACCGGTTGCCCGCCGCCCAGACGCCCGCCGCCCAGTCGGGAAGCGGGCTCGCCCCCAGCCTATCCCTGTCGCGGACGGACGCGCCGCTGCTGGACGCGGTCCTGCGCCTCCTGCGCCTGCTGGACACCCCGCAGGATGTGGCTGTCCTCGCCCCGCTGGCCCTGCGCGAGATTTTGTACCGCCTGCTGGCCGGCGAGCAGGGCGCGCGGCTGCGCCAGATCGCGGTCAGTGACAGCCTGACGCACCGCATCGCCAAGGCCATTACCTGGCTCAAGCAGCACTACGCCGAGCCGCTGGACATCGGGACCATCGCGCAGGAGGTCTGCATGAGCGCGTCGAGCCTGCACCACCACTTCAAGACCGTCACTGCGTTAAGCCCGCTCCAGTACCAGAAGCACCTGCGGCTCCAGGAAGCGCGCCGCTTGATGCTGTCCGACGCCCTGGACGCGGCGACGGCGGGCTGCCGGGTCGGCTACCAGAGTCCCTCCCAGTTCAACCGCGAGTACAGCCGCCTGTTCGGGGCGCCTCCCCTGCGCGACATCGGCCGGCTCCGCAATGTCCTGTAGGGGCGCGATTCATCGCGCCCTCTTTTCCTTCCTCTCCTCTTGTCTGGTCCCTCTAGTTTATTCCCCTCAAGTTCGGGTATACTGACCCCGATATTTAACCAAGGTTAAATTAAATGTTAACGAGAGGCAACATGCACAGCGCTGCCGTGGAAGACTACGTCAAGACGATCTATAAGCTGCAAGCACAAGCGGAGACCGTGTCCACGTCGGCCTTAGCCGAGCGGACCGGGACGACGGCGGCGGGCGTCACCAAGATGATCAAGCATTTGGCGCAGCTCAACTTGGTGTCTTATACCCCCTACCATGGGGTCCGGCTTTCGCCGATGGGGGAAAAGATCGCGCTCGAAGTGATCCGGCACCACCGGCTGCTGGAACTGTATCTCGCGCAGGCGATGGGCTATTCCTGGGACCAGGTGGACGCCGAAGCCGAGAAGCTGGAACACGTCATTTCGGAAGAGTTCGAGGCGCGTATTGACACCCTCCTGGGCCACCCGCGCGCCTGCCCGCACGGCGACCCCATCCCCGGCCCTGATGGGACACTTGTGGAAGAGCATTTGCGGACACTGAGCGAGTGCCAGCCCGGCGAGGTCGTCGCCATCGCCCGCGTCAAAGACACCGACGCCGCCGTGCTGCGTTCCCTCAGCGCGCGCGGGATGACTCTGGAAGCGGCCGTGACCATTCTCGACCGTGACGATGTGGACCATCTGCTCACCGTTGAAGTCGGCGACCGACGGCACGTCATCGGGCAGGCCCTGGCGACCAGCGTGTTCGTGTCACCCCGCCGCATGGAACCTCCAGGAAAGGAGGAAAACTTATGCTGACTCGCCTTTGGAAGAGCCGTTTCTGGAAGAAAGCCGCCGTCGTGGGCTTCGTGACGCTGCTCATCGTGGAAGTCATCGCCCATGTCGTCGCAGGCTTCGTCACGAGCGCCGTTTAAACCCTTGGAACCGCGAAGGTTGGCGGAAGTCTTTCCGCCAGCCTTGCCTCTCTATAGGTGTCATTCACCGGTGTGTCATTTACCGGCAGTGGGATCACCGCAGAGGAGAGTCGAGTGAGGGGTAGCGTTCCCCATGGTCAGCATCCTAGTGGACTGACTTGGTAGAATAGATAGTTAAATTGACGGCCATTCTCAGAAGCGAAATGGGCTAAAGTCAACCCAACAGTTCTATCGTGACAGGGTACTAGGAAAGACGGTTTAGAATAGGAATAAGAGTACGATGAGTCCCCCTGAAATCGCAGCGGATGAGTTGGAACAACTGCCAACAGCCGGGTGGAGAGACCCGGTGCGCGAACCGTCTCTGCCGGAAGTGTTCCGCTCCGTCGCCGTGCCGAAGAACGCGACCTTCTGGCGACGGCTGGCAGCCTTTATCGGGCCGGGCTACCTGGTCGCCGTCGGTTACATGGACCCTGGCAACTGGGCTACCGACATCTCCGGCGGCTCGGTCTATGCCTACGCCCTGCTGTCGGTTGTGCTGCTCTCAAACTTCACTGCAATCTATTTGCAGGCGCTGGCCTGTAAGCTAGGGATCGTGACGGGCCGCGACTTGGCGCAGGCCTGCCACGATGCCTACAGCCGCCCGGTGGCGATCGGGCTATGGCTGTCGGCGGAAGTCGGCATTGTCGCTTGCGATATTGCAGAAGTCATCGGCGCGGCCATCGCGCTTAACTTGCTGTTCCATATCCCGCTGACGCTCGGCGTGATCCTGACGGGCGCGGACGTGCTGATCGTGCTGGCATTGCAGAGCAAGGGCTTTCGCTGGATCGAGGCGCTGATTATGACTCTCATCGGCTCCATGATGGTCATCTTCACTCTGGAACTGGCTTACGCGCATCCGAACTGGAATGCTGCCCTGCATGGCTTCCTGCCGACGCCGCAGATCATCCGTGACCCAGCCATGCTGTATATCGCACTGGGGATTCTGGGCGCGACGGTCATGCCGCACAACCTGTATTTACACTCCTCTATTGTCCAGACGCGCCGCTTCGGACGGTCGTTGGGCGATTTGAAGAACGCCATTCAGTCGGCGTATACAGACTCCACAATCGCGCTGATGCTGGCTTTATTCGTCAACGGCGCTATTCTCATTCTCGCCGCGGCGGTCTTCTTCCGCACGGGCCATCACGAGGTTGGGGACATCGAGGGCGCATACAAAATGCTGACGCCGCTGATGGGGGTTGGGCTGGCAACTCCGTTGTTCGCGATCGGCCTGCTGGCGTCCGGTCAGAACTCCACCATCACCGGCACAATGGCCGGGCAGGTGATTTTGGAAGGCTTCACGCGCTTCAAGATCGCGCCCTGGCTGCGCCGGCTGATCTCGCGCTCGATCGCCATCGTCCCCTGCGTGTTGATTACAGCCCTGACTGGACCGAGCGGCACCGGAAAGCTTCTGATCTTCAGCCAAGTCGTGCTATCGGTCCAGCTTTCATTTGCTGTGGTTCCGCTTGTGCAGTTCACGAGCAATAAAATCAAAATGGGGCCATTTGTCAACAACCTGGCCGTCAAGATGGTCGGCTGGACGCTGGCGGTCATGATCGCCGGACTGAATGCTTACCTCGTGTTCGCCACATTCTTCCCCAAGCTCGTGCCGGGAGCGTCATAGAAGCGAAGCACCGGTTATCGTTTGCGCCTGTCTGCCGTATGGGTATCGTATCCGCAACGCACAGGAGGACCTCTCGAATGGCACTGCAAACGATCTATGCACTCTTTCAGGACGTGGCCGACGCCGAGCGGGCCATCGGCGCGCTCCAGGACCACGGCGTCGCCGCCGCGAACATCGGGGTCGCCGCCCGCCGGCCCGCCGAGCAGGCCGAGGCGGGCCGCATCCACGCCGGCTTCACGCGCCTGACCGACGACGGCGCGGTCCGGCAGGGCGAGCCGGAGGTCGCCTACGCGCCCCAGCCGGGGACGCTGCCGCCCGCCGCATTGGTGGGAACCGTCGCCCCAGTCACGCCTGTTGACACGCCACTGAACGTCGCCTCCGTCGGCAAAGAAGGCATCACGACGACGACCCCCCAGGACGCCGCCGCGGGCGCGGCCGTCGGCAGCGGCGTCGGACTCATAGCGGGGCTGCTGGCCACCGCCGCCGCCCTGACCATCCCTGGCGTCGGGCTTATCCTGGGGGGCGGGGTTCTGGCCGCCGCCTTCGGCGCGACGGCCGCCACGGCGGTGGCAGGCGCGGCGGTCGGCGGCGTCACCGGCTATCTGCACGACATGGGCATGTCGGAGCACGCGGCGACCAGCGTCCACGACCGCCTGACTGAAGGCGACTATCTGCTGACGGTGACGGTGGACCCGGTGCGCTACGATGACATCAAGCTCCTCCTGCAAAAATACAACGCCGTCGGCGTTGACATCAACGTCAGCGCGGCGGGCGAGCAGATCACGGAGGTCCGGGGTGCCGACCCTGTATTCGCCGAGCAGGTCAAGCTAACCCCATCCTGGGTGGACCCGCACATCGCCGGCGCCCACGCCGCCGGCGAGACGCCCAACGAGGCACTGGCGCGGGAGGAAGCGCTGCGGGTCGAGAAGGCGCGCACTTTTGAGTCGGAGACGCGGGACGCGATCACTTAAAAGACTCAAAAAAGGGGGCTGGGTGCAGACGCACCCGGCCCCCTTTTTAGCGTTCAAGGCTTTTAGAGGGCGATCGGGCGACCGGAAGCCTGACTTGCTGCTTGGAGGAAAGCCGCGCAGCGGCCCGCGTCCTTGACCGAGAGCCGCAGGACGGTCAGGATCGGGTCGCGGGTTACTTCGAGCGCACCGCCCATCGGGGGGGGGAGTTCCTGCGGCACATAGCCGGGCGGGAAGCGGTGGGGCGGCGACAGCGGCGAGCAGGGCGGTCTTCATCAGAGTCATGGGGGCATCCGTCTTTCTGGAAGCACGGATTCTCAGCTTAACAATAATCTGCTTTGCTTGGTTTGTCAAAGGCAGCGGGCGGTGTCTGCTTGACCTCCCCGGCCATAAACGGTTATAATGGCCTCATGGCAGTCGTCTTTCCCACCCTCCGCGCCGTGCTGTTCGACCTCGACGGCACTCTGGTCGAGACACACATTGATTTTCCGAGGATGACGCGCGATATGGAGCGGCTGGCGCTTGCGGCCGATGTGCCGGAAGAAGTCACGGCGGGAAAAGATATCCTCGGGCTGGTGGCGGCAGCGGCCGAGGACGTGAATGCGCGCGGCGGCGATGGGGCGGCCCTGCGGCGCGAGGCGTTCGCCCTGCTTGAAGAATTAGAAGTGGAAGGATGCGCTCGTCCAGACTTGCTGGCCGGGACGCGCGAGATGTTGACAGACCTGCTCGCGCGAGGCACCAAAGTCGGCATCGTCACCCGCAACTGCCGCCGTGTCTCGGCGGGTCTGCTGGCGCGGTTCGCCCTGCCCCACCATCTGCTGCTGACGCGCGACGATGTTGCACGGACGAAGCCCGACCCGGAGCATCTGTGGGAGGCTCTGCGGCTGCTGGGCGAGCCGCCCCAGGCGGCGGCGATGGTCGGCGACCACTGGATGGACATCCAGGCGGGTGTCCGCGCGGGCTGCGCGGCGACATTGGGCGTCCTGGGCCGCAACGGGCCGGACTGGTTCGCCCCCTGCCCTCCTCAGGCGCTGGCACGCGACCTGGCTGAAGCCGCGCCACTGTTCGGGCCGGCCTGACCAATGCTGCTGTCCGTCTGCATCGTCAACTGGAACACGCGCGACTATCTGCGCGAGTCTCTGACTGCTCTCGGCCAGTATTCGCCCGCCGGGGCAGACATGGAAATCATCGTCGTAGACAACGCCAGCGCGGACGGCTCGGCGGCGATGGTCGCGGGGGAGTTCCCCGGCGCCGTGCTCCTCGCCAACGCCGGCAACCGGGGCTACGCCGAGGGCAATAACCAGGCGCTCGCGCGGGCATCGGGTGACTTGCTGCTGCTGCTGAACCCGGACGTCGTCGTCCACCCCGCAAGCCTGACACGCGCCGTCGTTTTTATGGCGGATCATCCCAACGCGGGCGCCCTGGGCTGTCGCCTGGTCGGGGCGGACGGCAAGACGCAGCGCTCGGTGCGCGGCTTCCCCGACCCCGGCCCGGTCCTATGGGATGCGGCGGGCCTGTCACGCTTGTTCCCACGGTCGCGCCTCTTCGGGGCCTACCGAATGACGTTTTTTGACTACGACAAAGTCGCCGAAGTGGACCAGCCGATGGGGTCGTTCCTGCTGATTGCGCGCGCCGCCCTGGACAAAGTGGGCTTGATGGACCCTCAGTTCCCGATCTTCTTCAACGAGGTAGACTGGTGCTGGCGCGCGAAGCGCGAACACGGCTTCCCCCTCTACTACACGCCGGATGTGGTCGTGACGCACTATGGCGGGAGCAGCACGCGGCAGGTGAAGGCCGCCATGGTGCGCGAGTCGCATCGGTCGCTGCTGCGGTTCTACGACAAGCACTATGCCAACATTGCCCCGCCGGTGCGCGGGCTGATTCGCCTGACCGTGCTGCTGAACGAGTGGCGGCTTTTGCGGGGGGCGTTGTGAGACGGTCTGTTAAGCAATCCAAAGGAAACCACATGTCAAGATGTCTTCCAGCTCTCCGTATCTTGCTGCTTTTCCTGTGTCTTTCTATGGCGGGCGGCGCCGTCACTGCCGCCCCGCCCGCCGCATCGCGAGTGGACCTGACCGGGTCGGTGTCCAGCGCGGGTGACGCACCACTGGCCGGGGCCACAGTACGCATCTACACGGCCCAGCCGCGCGTTGGCAACAGCCCCTTCTGCCCGTCCTGCTTCGCCGACTGCGCCAAGTCTCAAGTGACGGATGCGGCTGGGCATTTCCGTATTCACGCCCTGGCGCGGTCTCTGGTCTTCCGCGTGCTTGTGGTTCGCGACGGCTACGAACCGGCCTTTGTTTCCGGCGTGGACCCGCTGCGCGCGCCAGTGCGCGTGACGCTGAAAAGGCTGGACGCGGCGAACGCGGGCGGGTCGCGCTGGGTCGTCGGGCGCGTCCTGGACCCTTTCGGCCAGCCAGTCGTCGGGGCGACGGTCGAGCCGGGCGGCTTGAAGACAGCAACAGGGGAGACATTCGGCGGCATCGCGGGGCTGGACACGCTGGCGATCACGAATGAGGAAGGTGAGTTCCGTTTCCGCTGTCCGAAGGCGCGGGATGTGGCTCTGGCAACGATCAAAGCGCGCGGCCTGGCCCCGTCGCTGGCGTGGTTGCCCGCTGGCTCCATTCAGCCGAACCTCGTGCATCTGGCTCAAGGCGTGACTGTCATGGGGACGGTACATACGGCCCAAGGCCGGGCGATGTCGGGGGTCGTCGTCGAGGTGGTCCCAACCAGCACGAACTGTGAGACGTTCACCGGCTGGCAGGAGACCGCCACGGATGGGGCGGGGAGATTCGCGCTGCCCAATGTGCCGGCGGGGAGTCAGTATGCCGTGTGCCTGCGGATGGATAGCCTCGCCGGTGCGGGGCTGGGCGCGGGGCGGACGGTCATCACGGCAGGCCGGGACGGTTCCGTCACACCCCTTCTGAGACTGACCGCTCGGCCGGCGGGAGTCGTCTCGGGTCGTGTCCTTCTGATGGACGGCGGCGCCGTCCCCCCGGCCACGCGGGTCATGCTGGCACGGGATGGGACTTGGGACTCGCAGCAGAAACCGCTCTCTGCCGATGGGAGTTTCGTCTTCCGCAGTGTGCCGCCTGGCGAACAAATGGGGGTCTATGTTTTAGTGCGCGGCTACC
>JANOOM010000233.1:0-2142 GCA_031421335.1 Armatimonadota bacterium | reverse complement strand
CGTGCCGGCGAGGGGACAAGATACGAACAACAGGAAGCAGGGCGGCATGACGAAAGCAGAAAGGGTGAAAGGTGGCCGCCGTCGTCGTGCCGACGCGCGCCTTCCAGTCTACAAACACGGCGGCGCTGATCGGGGATGTGTCCGAGGGGGCGGGCGCCGCCTCGACGGAGTAAGCACCGAGGCGGCATTTTAGCCTCTTCATGCCCTGAAGCGCCCCTAAAAGGGGCGAATGATTTTGAGCGTCACCTTGCCGCGCGTCGTCGGACTGTTCGGGTCGCCGAATAGCAGGAATAGGTCGGAGCCGGAGCGGACGTGCTGGCCGAAGGAGAAGTAGACGTTCGTGCCAAGGCCGGTCCCCTGGTCAGCCCCGGCCTGGCTGACGACGCGGAATCCGATGGTGCGCTCGGCGCTGAGAAGATAATTGCCGGTCAGGATGGACTGGGTCGAGTGCGTATCGCCCAGGCGCAAGCGGCTGTAGTCGAGATGGAGCGAGAAGGGGCGCGAAACTAATATCCCCTGCGAGAAGGTCAGAAAGTTGTAAGGCTGGCTGGCCTGCCGCCCCACGGTGTCGGCGATGCTGCCGCGCTGGTAGAGAGTGTGCCTGCCCCAGCCGAAGCTGGCCTGGTTCGCGTGGTCGCGGAAGTCGTTGCGCTGAGACTGGTCCCCGCTCAGGTCCAGACTAAAGCCGTCGCGCGATTCAAGGTAGACGTTGGCGTTGGCATCTTTCTGGAAGAAGCCGCCGGTGTGATACTGGTAGGTGTTGGCCGAGGCGCTGACATCGTAGAACCGCAGGCGGCCCTTGTCGAACTGATTGAACTGCTCGACATTTACCGAGCTGCCGCGTAGGTTCACGTCCGGGATGAAGCCGAGGTTCGAGGCGAAGCTCGGACCGATGTCCTGGCGGTCTATGTAAAAGGCGGGGTGGCCGGGCAAGGCCGACGTGCTGAAGCTGAAATAGTCCTTGCCGCCGGCCTGCCGCCCGCCCGACCAGCTCGGAGCGTGGTTCGCGATGACGGTCCAGTGGTCGGGGCCGACGCGCCAGCCGTACTGGCCCTCGAACTTGGCGACCTGATTGGAAGGCTGGCCCGGCACGATATCCGTCACCACATTGACGGCGGCGTGGCTGAACAAGCCCAAGTCCCGGTTTAGTGCGAGCACGCCGGCGTTCTCGGCATTGGGACCTCTCGTGTCGTTCGCGAGCAGGCCGACGGAAGTGTCGCCCTGCTTGCCGGCCACTTTCAGGCCGCCGTCGAGGATGCCGACGCGGCGCGAGTAAAATAGGTCCTGGCCCGGCAGGAACCCGGCCCCCTCGGCGAAGAAGGGGCGGCGGTCGGTCAGCAGCTTCTCGGTATACGAAAAGTTGATGCCGGTCACGTCCTGCTCGATGGTCTGGAAGTCCGGCTTGATCGTCGCCACGCCGGTCAGGGTCGTGGACAGCGGGTACTTGATGTCCAGCCCGAAGCGCCCCGAATTGCCGGTCCCGCCCGAAAACAGGGTGTACGGTAGGAAGATCGGGCGGGGCGTCAGGATGGGCGGATGGATGCCCGTAAACTCGTGGATATAAAGCAGCTCGTTGTTGCTGCCGTCGGGCGGCAGATAGGGCCAGTTCTCGACCGACGACTCGCGCGCCAGCTTGCGGAATAAGTTTAGGCCGAACGCCGACGCCCCGCGCGAGTAGCGCAGCAGGGCAAACGGGATCGCCATTTCGCCGGTCCAGCCGTCCTGCGTTCGCCGCGTGGCGGCCTTCCAGTCGCCGGCCCAGGTGATATTATCGGCCGTGCCGCCCTCGATAGTCTCCGCCTGCGTCCCGCGCGGCGTGACACGGAACGTGGAAAAGCCGTGGTGGCTGTTCTGGCTGTCAATGTCGAGGCCGAAGGAGTCGTCCTGGTTGATGTTGCCGTCGCGCTGAATCTGGCTGGCTTGGATCAGGGCCGGGCGGCTGTCCAGGCAGTGAAAGGCGACGTAGAGGTGGGTCGCGTCCGCGCAGATCCACGCCTCGGTCTGGTCGCCCACCTGGATCGGGGCAGTGCCGCCAAGCCGGTAAAAGCCGCTGGCCCGCGTCGCCGTCTTCCAGCAGGGGTCATCCAGCCGGCCGTCTATCTTCGGCGGCGTCGTGCAAGAGGCGATCGGGATGGTCTGCCG
>JANOOM010000232.1:0-2130 GCA_031421335.1 Armatimonadota bacterium | reverse complement strand
CCGGGGCCACCGGGGCCACCGGGGCCACCGCGACCGCCGGGGCCACCGGGTCCACTGGGCAGACCGGGGGGGGGAGTGCCCACCGTGATCTGAGAGACGGTGATGCCGGTCGGCATGCCCGAGACTTGCACCTGGTCGCCGACTATCAGGTCGGCCACGGTGGTGTCGGTCTGGGTGACGACCGAGGAGTCCGCCCCGACCTTGATCACCTGCGGGGCGCCGCCGCCGAACTGGGAGTTGATCGTGATGGTGCCCGCCGCCGTATCTACGGCGGTGATGGCGCCAAAGGCGAGCGGAGGCCGGAAGTTCTGCCGGCCACCCCCGCCCCCGCCACCGAAGCCGCCCCCGCCCTGGGCATAAGCGGCAGTGGCGGAGAGCGCGGTCATCAAAGTAAGACCCGCCACGAGGGCTTGGCCTTTTCGGAGTGTGTTTGTCTTCATCGGGTTTCTCCTGGCGCCATGAGACGCCTTCGGGATTTGCAGCGCGTTCCGTGCTGCTTGTTGTCCTTAGAATACAGGGGGAACATGAAAACCACATGAAACCCCGCGACTTTCTTGCTGCTGTTCCGCGAGGGCCACCGCTCTTCCTCCTCTCTTTCCGCTATCCGCCCCGCCCGGACGCGGCGAGGATCTCCCGAACGGCGTTCTGGCACTGCTCCACCGCCTGCCGAACGCGGCCGACGATCTCCGCGTTCTGCTCCTCGAGGCCGCGCCAGACTGTACGCGCCAGGTCGTCTAGGGCGTCCCGCAGGAAGCCAACCTCGGGTGAGGCCGTGTCGGAAGCGGCGGGCCTGAGAAGCGCGCCCAGAAGTCTGTAAGGTCGGCGGCGTGGCTTTCCAGGGCGGCCCGGCCCTGCTCGGTGAGCGCGTAGACGCGCCGCTCAGCCTCCTGTTCGGCGCGCACCAGTCCCTGGTCTTCCAGGAACTGCATGGTGGGGTAGACGGTGCCGGGGCTGGGGGTGTACCGGCCCGCCGAGCGCTCTTCCAGCGCCTTGATGATCTCATAGCCGTGCTTGGGTCCGTCGCGCAGGGCGTCCAGGAGGACGTAGCGGGCCTCCCCACGCCGCGCCCGGCCGCGCGGGCCGCCGGAGTGGTCCCCCCTCGACGCGCCGCCCCCGCGAGAGTGGCGCCCGCCGCCGCGCTCGGCTTGGTCCCCCTCGTGGTGGTGGGCGCTCTCGTGGTGATGATGTCCGTGCGAGTGGTGGCGTCGCCCGCTTTGTGTGTTGTCGTGTCGTGCTGGTTCGTCTTGCAAAGTGTTCTTCTTCTAAATTGAATATGTCACGATATATCGTAATATGTTTACTATACCAGCAATCGAGGCGGATGTCAAGCCTTATGTCACATCATTTGTGACACTGTGACACAGGCTTGCCCTGCCGCCACCTTGTGCGGCTGCTCTTCTGCGCTCTGGCGCTGCTGACATCCGCCCTGCCGGGGCGGGCGCAGATGGTGACGGGGGCAGCCATGCCCGGCTTCGCCGAGACCTTCGGGCTGGCGGGGAATCCCACCTACCAGGTGCAGATCATCAGGAGCGGCGCCGGGGGGCGCCGGGGGATGTCTGGACGCCGCACGTCTTTCGGCTCGCCGGGGCGACCGGGGGCGTACCGGTGGCAGTGACAGCACCCGCCCATGGGTACGCGGACGTCACGGTCAGCCCGGTCATCCCCGCCCGGTTCGGCGGGTACGCGTTGATCGTGGACCTGGGGCCGGAGAACGGCAGCACGGAAGTGTGGCCGGGCACGCACCGGGACACGACGATTTACGTCCAGGCGGGCGACATCAAGTTGCCACCCGAGGCCGTCGAGGCACGCCGGGCTGTGCGGGCACCGCTCCAGCCGACTGTCCGGGCGGGGAGCGTGGTGATTCGGGACCTGCGGCTGTGGCACGCCGGGATGCCGAACCTGACGGAGCAAGCGCGGCCCATGATCGCCATGATCCATTGGGTGAGCTGGTGGCCGGCCCAGACGGTACCGTTCCCGCGCTCGGAAGCGGCGTTCTTCGAGCACCGGGTCTTGAAGACGGATACGGGGTTCGTGGACGGCCCGATCAACTACATCGCGCACGGGGGCGCATATGATTTTCAGGAAGAGGCGGCTTAGGAAAGCTCTGAGCGGGCGGTTGAAACCGCGCCA
>JANOOM010000231.1:0-1575 GCA_031421335.1 Armatimonadota bacterium | reverse complement strand
GATAAATCGCGCCCCTACGAGATCTCCCGACGCATCGGGGGGATTCTGGGTACAAAGCCACCATCAGGGCGGTCCGCGCCGGGCATCGGCAACGTCATGGGGGCGATCGTCGGGGCCTGGCCTGCTTGATTCTGGCCGAGGCCGTCACCATCTCGGGCCGCGCCCTGCCGCCCGCGTGCCCCCAGCAGCACCGCAGAGACGCCGAGATGCCGGGCATGCCACCGATGCAGTATGACGGCATCACCGAGCTGTGGTTCGACGATGTAGAATCACTCGCACGGTGTTTCTCCGACTGGAAGTATTTCTCGATCTGCACGCCTGCGGCTTCGTGGTCTCTTCGAAGAACACAGTCAAGCCATGATACCGGGACCCCCCAAAGAGCAGAAGCAGCAAAGCCGAAGGCGGCCTGAACCGTGTCGGGGCGCGAGGCATTACGCCCTTCCCTGCTGCCCCTAGAGCGGGCTGAACGTCGCCGTGAAGTTCTTCGGCGCCTGCCCCATGAAGCCCGTCCCCGCCGCCACACCGCCGCTGCCGAAGGTGCCGTTCAGGTTCTGGTCGCCGCTCACTTTGGCCGCCTCGAAGCCGGGCGAGACGCGCTCGGGGCGCAGCCACTTGACGTGGCCGTCCTCCAGGGCGAAGTTCGAGCCGCCCGCGTGTATCCCTTGCCACTGGCTGCCGTAGCCGCCCCCGTTCACGCCGTCCGTCCAGGCGGGCTGCCCCATCGGCCCGGTGACCCAGTGGGCGTCCGGGCCGCTGTAGTCAATGAAGCCCGCCCCGCCGTCGTTGCCGTGGCCCGCGCCGGAGTTGTCTTCATGTGGGTCACGCACGTCCGCCGTCACCCCCTGGCACTCGTTGAGGAGGACAGTCGAGGCGGGTGCTGTGGACGCGGACAGGACGCCGCCGCGCTGGTGGCCGTCCAGGTTGCCGTTGAAGCTGAAGGAGACGGAGGGCCGGGGTGTGCCGTCGTCGGGGCAGCGGAAGGCTTCGGCGCTCTTGACGTAGGGGTAGACCTCGCCGGCCCAGCCACGCCCCCAGAAGCCGAACGGGACGACGTTGTTGCCGACCGGGTAGCGCTCCTCGTTGTCGTCGGCGTACTGCATCAGGGCCATGCCGATCTGGCGCATGTTGGAGGCGCAGGAAGTGCGCCGGGCGTTGTCGCGCACCTTGGCGAAGGTGGGGAACAGCAGGGCGGCGAGGATGGCGATCACAGCGATGACGACGAGCAGCTCGATAAGCGTGAACGCGCGGGTAAATCCGGGCGCGGCCTGTCTATGACTGGCTGGTTTGTGGGTGTCCATAGGGGCTATACGCTGGGGCGCGGCGAAAGGGTTCGCGGGGGCGGGAAAGTGGGACGAGGGCGTCTTTGTTCGCAAGCGCCTCCGGGCAAACGATGATCTGGGGTGCGGCCCCCGTGTGCTTGCCGGTGGTGCCGTCGGCGACGGCGGCCTCGAATGCTTCCGGCGGGACGACGAAGCCAGGCGGGACACCCAGGTCGGTCAGCCTGACCTGGGCCGGAACTGCTTTGCCGGTCTGGTGGTTCAAGACGATGGTGCGCAGCGAAACAGGCTCGCCGCG
>JANOOM010000230.1:0-3563 GCA_031421335.1 Armatimonadota bacterium | reverse complement strand
AGGCGGCACGGGAAGAGAGGAGTTCAAGCATCGCTACATGTACATGAGCATGGTCTGCCTGAAAGGGATTAGTGTGTTTCAACCTATGTGTGCAGGCTGTAAAGTTTGGGGGCTAACATCAGTGTAGCGATATCAGCGGGGTTTGTCAAGGGTGAGTGGCAAAAATATTTTGCCACTCAGAACGGACAGAAATCAGGCTCTGTTTAATCGGAAAACATTTGGGGGCCTCACTTGGCAGGATTAAGAGACAGGATCAGGGGGGGGGGGCGGGACCAGTCCTACCCCCTACGTTCCGAGGTCCCCATTGAGGCGGGGCTTGTCTCCGCCCGTCCCCGCGCGGCTACTTGGCGGCAGGCGCCGCCGTCGCCGGGGCGCTCCACCCGAGCGCGGCCAGCCGCTTCCGCAGGTCGTCACGCTGGGCGAGTTTGGTCAAGCCCTGCTCTTCCGCCGCCGCGTCTGCCGTCTTCTTTTCGCGCTGCAACACCTTCATCAGCCGGTAGCGGGCTTCGACGTTTTCGGTGTCGCTGTCGGCGGCCTGGCGTAGCAGAAGCTCGGCCTGCGCGTTCCGGCCCCGGCCGGCGGCCTGGGTGCCCTGGGCGTAGAGGGCGTCCGGGTCCGCGTAGGGGACGAGCAGCCAGAGCATCCGGGCGTCGGAAGCGTTTTCCAGCAGTTCCTTGGTCTCGCCCGGCTTGTGGTCGGCTCGGTCCCAGTTCGACCAATAGCCGCCCCCGGCGGCGTCGCGGACGTAACGCTCGCCGTAGGCGACGTGGCGGCGGACGGCGCTGAGGTAGGCGACCTTGTGGTCGGCCTCGTAGAGCCGGATGAGGCTCCCGCAGAGCAGGTGCGTGAAGGTCGCGCCGTTCTGGAACCGGCCCGTTTCGGGGCTTTGCCAGGTGGCGATGGCCGCGTCCGCCGACCGCTCGGCTTCGGCCAGATAATTCGGGTCGTGCTTGATCTGGAACAAGCGGACGCCCGACTCGATCATCAGGCCGGTGTTATAAGTCCACTTGGTCTTGCCGATCGTCCCGTTCAGGTTGACGTTGTCCCAGTACAGGCCGTCCGTGTCCTTCAGCGTCGCGTCCGTCCAGTCGTGGAGGCGCTGGCCCCAGCCGAACTGCTCGTCGCCCCCCTTGCGCGTGTACAGGTTCAAGGCGGCCACCGATGCGGGGGCGCTGACGCAGGTGTTCTTGCTCTCGTGCTTGAGCTTCCAGTACAGCCCCCCGCCCAGCTTGTCGTCGTAGCCGCTGAGGACGAACGCCTGGGTCTGTTTTGCCCAGTCCAAGTACTGGGCGTCGCGCGTCAGGTCGTAGGCTTCGACAAAGCCCAGCACCATCCAGGCATTGTCGTCGTAGTATTTGTCGTCCCCGCCCGGCCCCGAGCAGTAGGCGTTAAAGCCGGGAATCGAGCCTTTCGGGGTCGGGTCCCAGTAGTTCTTCATCAGGCTGGCGGCGTAGGGCGCCAGCAGCGGCTTGTACTTGGCGGGGTCGTACCGGGCGGCGTCCACCAGGGCGCGGAACTGGACGCCGTTGTCCCACATGAAGGCGAAGGGCAGGTCGCCCGGCTTGTCCGGGGAGTGCGAGTGGTAGCGGGCCGCCGCCGCGTCATAGAAGTGCGCCTGGATGTAATCGGTCTGCGCTTCCGCCTTCTGGCGGTAGTCGGCGCAGGCGGGCGGCGCGAGGGCGGCGGCCCCGAGCAGGGCCAGGAGAGCGGCGAAAACGGCTGGCTTGGTCATGGAGTCAGTGTATCACGCGCGGCGGGCGGGTGTCAAGAACTTTGTGGCGCATTTGCTGAATTGTCAGCTTAGTGTACAGGGTGTAAACATACATCTCGGCGTAAGGGTAGCCTTGCTGGGCCTGCTGTTCAAAGTGCCGTAGGTTGGCGAGCTGTTGTGCGTTCATTCTGGGGCTGAACTCGGGCGAGGCGATTGACGCCTGTGCCCAAGCTTTGCCGGCCCGACGCGCTTTCAGGTAGGTGGTGACGGGCTTCTCTCGGGAGAGCCAGGCGTCAACCCGTTCCTTCTTCGACGCCGCATCGAGCCGGGCGGCGGTGAGTTCCCTGGGGGTGGCAAGTCGGTCAGAGGAAAGACAGCCAAGGATTGCGGTCATTCTGTTACCATCTCGCTCCCAAAGCCGTTGTTGCTGCTCCCGCTGCGCGATCTCGTTGTCGAGCGCCCCAGCCACGATTGGGCTGACCTGCCCCCGCGCGGTGGTTGCCTGCCCGGCTGCCATATCTCGGACCGACTGGGCCAGGTGCGGGCGCGGAGGCCCGCCGCTGTCGGCAGTTCCATAGGACGCTGCTGAGGCTTGGGCCGGGGCGGGTGACGCCCCGGTGGCGCCCCCAGTTTGGGGCTGCCTGAGTGACTTTCCGACACGCCGCTTGGAGGCACCATACTCAGTCCGGAGTTGAAAGACGTTGGCTTCTTTCTCGACGGGGGCGCGCTGCCTGGCGAATATGACTCTCAGGTCGTAGTCGCGCAGTGCAGCCACCCTGTTACGCTGCTCCGCTGGAATGGCCGCCAGCCGCGCCCGGACATCCCTGCTGATGCGCTTGTGGTTACGCTGGTCCACGATGGCCTTCTCGACGAGCGCGATTTGGGCGCGGGTCAGAGAGATCGGGCGAGCGGCGATATAGTCTGTGCGCTGTAACTGCGACAGTTGGACGGACTGCTGGTTTGCGGCATAGTCGGCGTTGATCCAGCGGATGTAGGCCAGCGCCGTTTTCGACTGTGCGGCGGGTAAATGCTTCTGGAACTCGGCGATCTGTGCATCTAGCTGTGCATTCTTTGAAGCGGTGTCGGCTTGCTGCCTGCGGTCATATTGCTGCAATACTGACTTCCCCTCAATGATGACGGGCGGGGTCGGCAGGGGCGCCCCCGACTGGGCGACGACGCGCCAGGGCACGAGGCCCGTGACGGCAAGTGTGGCGGTGAGCGCGGCGGCGAGGATGAGGCGCGGGCGCGAAGAAGTCCCGATGTGCTGCATGGCGAATAGTCTCCGGCGTAACGTGTGGCGGGGCGCCGCTATGGCGAGGGTGGGGAACAATGGGGCCGGCGACGAGCGGCGGCGGGTGGCGATGCCGAGCAGCATCCGGCCGTAGGCGGACGGGGGCGCCCCGGTGGCCCGGACGGCGAGGGCGTCGCAGGCGATCTCCTGGGCCAAGGCCCACTCGTGGCCGGCGAGCCAGACGAGCGGGTGGAAGAAGAACACGCGCTGGGCGAGGTGGGGCAGGACGTCCCAGAGGAGGTCCCGGCGCGCGAGGTGGGCCAGCTCGTGGGCGAGCATCAGCTTGACTTCGGCGCGTGGGGTGCCGGAAAGGACGAAAGCGGGCAGCAGGACGACGGGCCGCCCCAGGCCCAGAAGGAGTGGGGAAGGGAGGCAGTCAGCGACGCGCAGAAGTGGGACGCGGCGCAGGCTGAGGCGTCGGCACAAGTCGGCGGCGTCGGCACGCAGGGCGTCGTCGGCGATCGGGGTGCTGGCACCGGACAGGGTGAGGGCGCGTCGCCAGGCCGCCGCGACTCGTCCGAGGCTGGCGAACACGCCCAGGAGCCAGGCGGTCAGGAGCAG
>JANOOM010000229.1:0-2113 GCA_031421335.1 Armatimonadota bacterium | reverse complement strand
CGACATTCTGCTGCTTTTGGGTCAGGTGGACGTTCAGCAGGTTGACGTTGCCGGTGTTTGTGATCTTCAGCGGCACATAGTATTTCTGGAAGCTCAGGTTGTACGGGTCGAATGTGGTGATCGGCTGAGGACCAGTAGTGTCAAACAGGCCCGCATACTGACTGGTCTGGATGCCAAAGCCGCTGGGCACGCTGCCGACGACCGCCGTGGGCGTGTCCATGTGGGTGGTGTAGGACGGCGGGACGCCGGTGTAGACGCGGACCTCGCGGAAGGCGGCGCCCTGGCGGTAGAAGCCGTTGCGATCTGGGACGTAGATGCGGCGCGTGGTCACATAGCCCATCGGGAACGTATAGTTGCCCGCGACGAAGAGGGGGTTCTTGTTCCCACTGGCGTCGACGGGGGCGATCTGTCCGCCTCCGGCGTAGTTGCTCGTCGAGCTGGCGCCTTGGGGCGGGAACTCGGTGTAGAGCTGCTGGTTCGCGGACTGGAAGCGCGGGACGGTGACGTGGAACTGGACGGGGTTACCGAAGACGGTCCGGTCCTTCACGGGGTCAGCGCCGTTGCCGGGAAGTGCGCGGGTGAGGAAGGCTTGCCCCAGGGACATGTCAGCCGCGCCGCCGCCAGGCTGGTGCAGGATGACGGAGATGTTCGAGGGGCTGATATTGGGGTAGTCCTGGCTGGAATTGCCGTTACCGTTGAGGAACGAGCCGGCCGGGGGCGGCGTCTCCCAGGGCAGATAGTTGACCACGGAGTCGTGCCCGGTGGTATTGGCCGTGTTGTCGTTCCAGTATAGCCCCGCATCGCCGCCGCCGGAGATTGTGTTGGCCTTGGCCCGGATGCCCTGCGCGATGACCCCCAGGGCGCTGCGGTCGAAGAGGTCCATCGCGTAGGGAGCGGCCGTGCTGCCGAAACTCTGTGCGGTCAGGCCGTTGCCGGTCGCGGTCGTCGTGGACGGCAGCGCCGTCCCGGCGGGCACGACCTCCGCGTTGTCGCCGGTGGTGTCGGGGTTGATCAGGCCGGTGGCCGTGACCACGACGTTAGACGTTGTGTTGGGGTCGAACGCAGTGCCGGACGCACGCGGCCGAGTCGGGTCAATGCTGCCACCGCCGCCGGAGCTTGAGGGGGGAGCGACCGTTGGGATTTCGTTGCCGTTCGCCAAGGCCTTCAGGTCGTTAGGGTCGGTGCCGATCGTCGCGGTGGCGATGCCCCGGAAGGGTCCGAGTTCATCCCCGATAACCGTGGCCCTGTTCGTGGTGTTCCCGAGCAGGTCCATGCCGCCGCCGCGAACGCCCAATGGGTTCAGGATGCCGAACGTCGGCTGATCCACTGGCGGGACGGGGGTCAGCTTGTAGGGCGGGCTGCCCCCAGGATTGGGCGTGCTGACTTCGTTGCCGTTCGAGCTGAAGGCGACGAGCTTGGCGGTTCTGTTCTGGTCCACGAAATTGGCACCATCGTAAGTATATACCTCCACTATCTGGGTCGCGTTGATCACGCGGCGGCGAGAGCCGGGCGTGTTCAAGCGCGCGGAGCCGTCCGCGATGGTGTAGGTGTAGGCGCCGATATACTGCTTGCCCGAGGAGTCCTTCAGAACATTGACGGTGTCGGTGTCGCCCCGCTGGATGAAACCATTGGGGAGCGGGTTGTTGGCGCTCCCCGGCACGGTGATCACGACGGGCGGAATAACAGCATGGTCAGTGGGCGTTGCGTCCGTGCCATTGGCGCCCTGCGAGGCGTCGGAAAGGTCGAACTGGAGTGGTCCACCCTTCCCATAGGCGGTGATTGGGTTGCCAGCAGTCGGCGTCAGCGTGTGGTCGTAGACGCGGTGAGCGTCGTCATCTATCGGCGGGACAGCATTCGCAAATCGGATGTAGACATTCTGGCCCCATTCGTATACGGGCAGGGCTGAACCCGCCCCGAACGCCAGATGGTCGCTGTATTGGGCGCTCCGCTTATGCACCTCATCCACGAGGTAAGCTTGCAGCGGCGCGGACAGGTCCGTAGAGGCGGGCGCGTTCGGGTCAGGCGGGATAAGCTGACTCAGGCCGGTTGCTGGGATGCCGGCGTCGGCGCCGTCAAGGGGCGTGAAGCCACGGCAGAAGCCCAGGGTGCTGTC
>JANOOM010000228.1:0-1864 GCA_031421335.1 Armatimonadota bacterium | reverse complement strand
CCGCGCCCACGCCGCCGAACTATAAGCTCCAGTACAACGGGCTGATAGACGGCTACTATCTGTTCAACTTTCACAACCCCAAGAACGTCTCACAGGGGGCTGGTGAGGCGTACTATGACACCCGCCACAACTCGCCCGCGCTTTCCTTGGCTGAGATGAACGTCTTCCAGAACGCCGCGCCCGGCAAGTTCGGCTATAAAGCCACTTTCATGACCGGCGATACTGCCGACATCAACCACGTCAACTCGTTCGGCAGCAGCCTCGGGGAAGGCCGTTATAAGAACGTCCAGCAGCTCTACGGCACCTACGCCTTCGGCGCGGACGGCAGCGGCGTAGACTTCGGCAAGTTCTACACGCCCTTCGGCTACGAAGTGACCGAGTCCAACGGCAACTACAACTATTCGCGCTCCACGGCCTACAACTATGTACCGTTCTACCACGCCGGTGCGCGCATTTATGCGCCCGTTCCGGGCCTCGCCGCCCTGACCGCGACTTTCTACCTGGTCAATGGCGTTTTCAACACGCCGACGATGGGAGTCCAGAACGACAGCAAGCGGCCCGGCTACATGGGCCAGCTCAACTACACCGACCCCAAGGGCAAGTTCACTCTGATCTCGGAACTTGGCCTGGACAAGCAGAAGTTCTACGGCTCGGGCGGCCCCGACACGAAGGTCGTCGTCAACGACAACAACTTCACCTACAACTTCAACGCCAACCAGCTCGCTGGCCTGGACTATGTCTACCGCAAGACGACCCCTGACGGCGGCGGCAAGGAGACCGTTAATTCCTACGCGGTCTACTACCGGCAGGCGCTGACGGCCAAGACCGCCGTGGCCTTGCGCTTCTCCGGCGCGGAAGACAAGTTCGAGGGAGGCTCAGTCATCTCGCCGGATGGCACTGTCCGCCCCTATGATATCACCGCCACCTACGAGATCAAGCCGGTTGCAAACTTCCTGACCCGGATCGAGTACCGCCACGACCACAGCAACGTCCCGTCGTTCTTCGGCGGCAACGATGACGCGGCCAGCGGTGCGTCCCGTATGGACCAGGACACCCTCAGCCTCTCCGGCGTGTTCACTTTCCAGCAGTAACGCCCCCGCCCGGCGGCAGATCCCCCTGTCTGCCGCCGGGCGAAGACCCGCGAAAGACAACACCATGCCCGCCGTCACTGACGATGGCTCCTCCGTCATGGAAGACGCCCCCTTCCGCGCCGCCCCGCGCCTCTGGTCCCCCGCCGGCCCTGCCGCAGACGCCGAGGAGCCGCCCGCCGCCGAGAAGTCCAGCGAGAAGCCCAAGCGCAAGTCCGCCCCCACGCCCGAACCTCGCGAGCGCTATAGCCCCACCATCAAGGAGACGCCCGCCGATGAGCGCCCGCGCGAGCGCCTGCGCGCCTACGGCGTCCAGGCCCTGACTACGGCGGAACTGCTCGCCATTATCATCCGCACCGGCAGCCGCGAGCGCAACGCCGTTTCGCTCGGCGAGTTTCTGCTGGCCGAGTTCGGCAGCATCAAGGGAGTCGCCACCGCCACGGTGGAGCAGCTCGCTAAGGTCAAGGGTCTGGGCGCAGTCAAGGCCGGCCAGATCAAGGCCGCCATCGAGTTCGGCAACCGGCTCTCGCTCTTCACCGAGGATGCCAAGCCAAGCATCGGCGGCCCGCGCGATGTCGCCAATCTGCTCATGCCGGATCTGCGGTATCAGAAAAAAGAAATCCTCAAATCCCTGCTCCTCGATACGAAGAACCGCGTCCTGGCGATCCGCACTGTCTCCATCGGCGACCTGTCCTCCTCTATCGTCCACCCGCGCGAAGTCTTCAAAGATGCCGTGGTCATCTCCGCCGCCGCCCTGATCGTCGCCCACAACCACC
>JANOOM010000227.1:0-5368 GCA_031421335.1 Armatimonadota bacterium | reverse complement strand
GGGCCATCCCCGATGGGTGGCCGTCCCTCAACAACAAACAGATAACAGACACAAGCGAGCCTTCCGCTAAACTCTCCACCCTTCCCTAACAGGGAAGGGTCGGCGCTCGCGCCGGGGTTAGATCCGCTCCTGACAGGATTTATATTATGTTCGTAGACGAAGTAGTCATAGACGTAAAAGCGGGCGACGGCGGCAACGGCTCCGTCGCCTTCCGCAAAGAGAAATATGTCCCGCGCGGCGGCCCCAACGGCGGCGACGGCGGTAAGGGCGGTGACGTCTATTTGGAGGCCGACTCCAACCTGTCCACCCTCCTCGACTTCCGCTACCAGCGCCACTATGAGGCCCTGCGCGGCATTCATGGCACCAGCCGGGACATGTCCGGCAAGAACGCCGGCGACATCACCCTGAAAGTGCCCGTCGGCACCACGGCCACCGACATCGAGACCGAGCGCATCCTGACCGACCTGACCAAGCACGGCCAGCGCGTCGTCATCGCGCGGGGCGGGCAGGGGGGGCGCGGCAACGCCCACTTCGCTTCTTCGGTGCAGCAGGCGCCCAAGTATGCGGAAAACGGCGAGCCGGGCGAAGAGCACCAGATCAAGCTGGAACTTAAGCTGCTGGCCGATGTCGGCCTGATCGGCTACCCAAACGTCGGCAAGAGCACATTGATCGCCGCCCTGTCGGCGGCCAAGCCCAAGATCGCCGATTACCCGTTCACGACGCTCGTTCCCAATCTGGGCGTCGTGCGCGTGGACGAAGAGCGGACCTTTGTCATCGCCGACATTCCGGGGCTGATCGAAGGCGCCAGCGAGGGCGTCGGCCTGGGCCACCAGTTCCTGCGTCATGTCGAGCGGACGCGCTTGCTCTGTCACCTCATTGACATCTCCGGCACGACCGGCCGGGAGCCGTTGGACGATTACGCGGTCATCAATCGCGAGCTTGCCGCCTATGACGACAAGCTGGCACAGCTTCCGCAGGTCGTCGTCCTGAACAAGTCGGACATCGCCGATGAGGAGGAAGCGGAGCTTCTGCGGGCCGAGTTCGCCGCGGAAGACAAGCCCGTCTTCGTCATCTCCGCCGCCACGCGCGTCGGCCTGGAGCCTTTGGTCTACTTCCTGGCCGAGCGCCTGTCTGAGATGCCGCTGCCGCCACCATTTGATGATGAGATCGTCCGAATCACGGCCGATACCATGAAGAGCCGCCGGACCGACCGTCGCTGGGAGGCCGCCTACGACGCTGGGACGCAGACTTACGTCGTCAGCGGCAAGGGCATCGAACGCCTGGTCGCCATGACCCAGCTCCAGAACGAGGATGCCGTTCACCGGCTCCAAAAGACGCTGGAAAAGACCGGCATCATCAACAAGCTGCGGACACTGGGCGCCAAGCAGGGCGATACCGTCCGCATCGGCAAGGCCGTCTTCGACTTCTTCGACGAGTACGCCCTGGACGAGCCGGAAACTGAGGAAGAGGCGGAGGCCGTGTAAAACCCACCCCGGCTCGTTCCTCGCTGCCCCTCCCGTCTCGGGAGGGGCAGGAGCAGCAAGGAAGCCTTTGTTCCCATCTCCTCGTCCTCCCGTTTCGGGAGGACCCCTGCGAGCGGAGCGAGTAAGGAGGTGGGTTCCCCATCATGATCCCAGTTCCCATCCGAAAACTCGTCATCAAGGTTGGCACCAGCACCCTGACGCGCAGTGGCGGACCGCCCGACACGCTCTTCATCGCCGACCTCGCCGCCCAGGTCGCCCGGCAGCAGGCGTTGGGCCGGGGTGTCGTCGTGGTCTCCTCGGGGGCGATCCGGGCGGGCATGGACCGGCTCAAGCTGCCGGGCCGGCCACGCTCCATTCCCCAGAAGCAGGCCGCCGCCGCCATCGGCCAGGGCCTGCTGATGCACACCTACGCCCAGGCGTTCGCCCCGCACGATATCCCCGTCGGCCAGATCCTGCTCACGCGCGAAGACCTGCGCGAAAGGACGCGCTACCTCAACGCCCGCAACACTTTTGATGCTCTGCTCGGCCACCGCGTCGTCCCCATCGTCAACGAGAACGACACCGTGGCCGTGGACGAGATCAAGTTCGGCGACAACGACACCCTGGCCGCCCTTGTTGCCTCGCTCATCGAGGCTGACGCTCTGCTCCTGCTCTCCGACGTCGCCGGCCTGTACGACCGCGACCCGACCCAGTTCCCCGAAGCCTGCCTGATCCCCGTCGTCGAGACCATAGACCGCGCCGTCGAGCAGCGCGCGGGCGGCGCCCGGACCGGCATGGGGACGGGCGGCATGACAACCAAGGTGCAGGCCGCCAAGATCTGCGCCAACACTAATGTCCACATGTTCATCGCCGATGGCCGCCGTCCAAATGTCGTCGCCGACGCCCTGGACGGGCTGTGCGGGACCCACTTCCTGCCAAAGCCCACCCGCCTGCGCTCGCGCCAGCGCTGGATCGCCTACGGCGTCCTCCCCAAAGGCACCGTTACCGTCAACGACGGCGCCCGCCTGCGCGTCGTCGGCGCGGGTAAAAGCCTTCTGCCCGCCGGCGTCACCCACATTTCGGGCCACTTCGAGCCGGGCGACCTGGTGAGGCTGGCCGACACCTCGGGCCACGCCTTCGCCCAGGGGTTCGTCAACTATACCCACGCTCAGCTCGCCAAGATCATGGGCCGTCGCACCGAGGACATTCCGCTCCTGCTCGGCACGGACGCCGGGGAAGAGGTCATCCACCGTGACAACCTGGTGCTGGACCTCTGACCGCCGCTTGACAATGCCTCCCCGTTCGGCTACAATCAGAGCAAGCCGCAGGACGAAATAGGAAGCGTCAACGCCATGCACCACCTCACTCTACCGGACATCCTCATGGCCGTGGTGTGGGTGGCCGGGAGCATCGGCATCGTCTACCTCTCCGGGTACATGTACCGGACGGTCAAGAGACACACCGAGTACGACAAACGGGTGCGGCGTGTCGTGATCGCCTATTGGGCCTTGTTCTGCGTGTGGCAGGCGTGCCTCGCCCTGAATCTCCCGGCCCTACGCTCGGTGTGGATACACTTCACCGGGCCGGTGCTAATAACGGGGGCCTTTCTGCTCGTGATCCTGTTCCCACTCATTCAGGCCAGGATGAAGAGACAGAACCAAGAGTGACCACTTTTTTGTCAAAACGAACTTGTCGCTTTTCATGAGTACACTTGCCATCGAGGAAGTTGAAGACAAAGGCCGGGCCGCGAAAGCCGCCGCGCGGACGCTGGCTGTCGCCGGGACGGACGTCAAGAACGCCATGCTAATGGCGATGGTGGACGCGCTCGATATGTCCGAGGACTCGATCCTACAGGCCAACGCCCGCGACATTGCTGGGGCCAAGGAGCGCGGGCTGACGCCGCACCTGATCGAGCGTCTGACACTGACGCCGCAGCGTATCGGCGAGATGCAGACGGGGCTGCGGCAAGTCGCCGCCCTGCCGGACCCCATCGGGGCCATCCTGTCCGGGTGGCGACGGCCTAATGGTCTCCAGATCACCAAGATGCGCGTTCCCCTGGGCGTCATCGGCATCATCTATGAGAGCCGCCCCAATGTCACCGTGGACGCCGCCGCTCTGTGCCTGAAATCGGGCAATGCCGCCCTGCTGCGCGGCGGGTCCGAGGCCATCCACTCCAACATCGCCCTCGCCCGCGTTTTGCAGGATGCTCTTCAGAGTGCTGGCCTACCACGGACCTGTGTTCAGCTCATCGAGAGCACTGACCGCGCCGCCGCCCGTCGCTTGATGACCCTGAACGAGTCGGTAGACTGCCTCATCCCGCGCGGCGGCGCCTCGCTCATTCGGACCGTCGTCGAGACCGCGACTGTCCCGGTGATCGAGACTGGCACGGGTAACTGCCACATCTATGTAGACAAAGCCGCCGACTTCGAGATGGCCGCCGAGATCGTCCTGAACGCCAAAGTCCAGCGCCCCTCCGTCTGCAACAGCGCCGAAACGCTGCTTGTCCATGCGGCCGTCGCCGAGGCATTCCTGCCCCTCATCGGCCCGCGCCTGGCCGCCGCCGGCGTCGAGGTGCGCGGCGATGCGCGCACACGCGCCCGACTGCCCGAGGCCGCCGAAGCCACCGAGCAGGACTGGTACGAGGAGTTCAACGCCCTCATCCTGGCCGTCCGCGTCGTGGACGATCTGGACGCCGCCGTCGCTCACATTAACACCTACAGCACGCGCCATTCCGAGGCCATTATCACGGGAGATTATGCCGCCGCCCAGGTGTTCACCGACGCCGTGGACTGCGCCGCCGTCTATGTCAACGCCTCGACGCGCTTCACGGATGGCTTCGAGTTCGGCTTCGGGGCCGAAATCGGCATCTCAAACCAGAAGCTCCACGCCCGAGGCCCGATGGGTCTGGAAGAGCTGACGACTTATAAGTACGTCGTGCGTGGCAGTGGGCAGATACGCTGAGAAAGACCGTTTATGGAATCGTACTCCTCTGAAATCTCGACGGCTCTGGCCGGCGTGACCTGGCCCCCGCCTTCTACCGAGCAGTTGCCTGTCTACGAGTTCAAGCTGAACCACGCGATGATCCGCGCCAGATCACTCGGCCTTTACGTTTATCAGCCTAATTTCTGGTGGCGAAAGCTGGAGATCAGTGAGCATGGACTGTTAGGGCTTCGCTTGAAGGCTGACGCCGCTTATTTGCCTTGGTCAGACATTAAAACGATCACACTCGCCAGCAAGCGACGTCAGGTCTGCGTCCACTACGGCCGCACCACGTTCGTCTTCAACCGCGAAGTCGCTCAGATCACGTCATTGGAACAGGGGGGCTTCGATCTTTTAAGCGTTGCCATCAAGCGCTATGCCAAGTGCGTGGTCGTGGAAGACGACAAGATTTTCTGGTCGTATAGCAAGCTGATGGTTTGGTACAGCCTATTCTGGCTGTGCGAGTTGTCCCTTCTGCTGTCTACCCACCATCTCGGCCAGTGGACTGGCTTCTGGGGGCGCATTCTGGGGCTGCTCAATCATCTTGTCGCCATCAACTTGCTGTGAGAGCTTAGAAATATGCAGAGACTGGGCATCATGGGCGGCACGTTCGACCCGATCCACTACGGGCACCTGCTAATGGCCGAAGAGGCACGACAGGCATTCGCGCTGGAGCAGGTCGTCTTCGTCCCGAACGGCCGGCCCGCGCACAAGAAGGCATATCTTGTCAGCTCGCCGGAAGACCGCTATGCGATGACGCTGCTGGCGACTGGGTCTAACCCGTCTTTTTCCTGCTCCCGGATCGAGATCGAGCGCCCCGGCCCGTCGTACACCATTGATACCTTGCGCGCCTTCCACTCGCTTCACCCCGACCTGGACGCCCTCTACTTCATCACCGGGGCGGACGCCGTGCTGGAGATCCTGAC
>JANOOM010000226.1:0-2120 GCA_031421335.1 Armatimonadota bacterium | reverse complement strand
TGTAGTTTTCGGGGAAATTATCCGCGTAACTCAACTGATGTTACGCGGCGGCTCTTGGGGTGCCGGACCAGCGAACCCTGGACGCGTGTTCGGACGAGTATTCGGACGAGTGAATGAACTCACTCGCTCCGCTTGGGGTTGTCCCAGGGACATTGGGGACAACGGAGAAGCCTGGAAGGAAGCGGGTCTCCACGAGCAGAGCGCCGGGAGCCACCCCTGCGTTTCTGGCCGTCTTCTGGCCCTGGTTTCGCTGGTCCAGAGTTCGCCGGTCCAGCACCCCAAGAGCCACTGCGTAACATCAGCAATTCATAGGGAAAGCGGCGAAAGTATTTTTGAGAGTGCGTGCTGGAACACAGCATTCTTATCACCCTTGTGGTAATATACCTTGTTATCAAGTCGCCGCCGCTTAAGCCGTCATAGCAAGTCATCACAGCCAGCCAATGCCGCCGCGCTCTAGGGGAAAACTGATGTCCATGAAATATGCCATCCTGCCAATGTTCTGCTTTCTCGCCGCCGCCCCCGTGCTGGCGGCCGGCCCCCTTCGGGTCCACACGTCCGTACCGCCCGCTTCCTTCCTGAACTATCACGTCTCCTCGGTGCATGAGCTTTCCCAGGAGGTCACGCTTGACCCCGCCGTGCGGGTGCGTCTAGCAAATCACTTCCACATCAGCGAGGCGCAGATCACGACCTATGTCCGCAACAACCTGGTGCTGACGCACCTTCAAAAAGGTGGCCGCTACAGAGTCGCCTGCGTCGGACATGATGGGCGCGAATATTGGGTGGAGTCTCGCCTCCCAAAGGGTACGGCTATTTTCGCCTCCCGCGCGACCGGGAATCCTATCCTGAAGCTGGCGTGCGGCAACCCGATGGTGTCCACCCTGCCGCCGAGCCTAGAGACTGCGGACGATAACGGCCACATGGGGCCGGCTCAATTTGCTGTTCTCCCATCCCCCGCCCTGTCCAGTATCACCCCGATGCCTGGCCTGGTGCCGGAAGATTTGACGCCCCCGGACCTGCTTGTCGCGGGCACGGACATCTCCCCCGCCATCGTCCAGGTTTCGCCAAGCTTAGAGTCGCTCGTTCCGGGCCTCCTCAGCGGCGGCGGCCATGCATTCAATGCCATTCCCGCACTTCTGGGTGCCCTCGCAGTGGGCGTCGCCAGCAGCGGCCACGGTAGTTCCAGCATTCCGGCTCCCGTCCCGGAAGCTTCCAGCTCGGTCTCGCTGGGCATGATGCTTCTGCTCGGTGCCGGCAGCCTGGTCGTTCTGCGGCGCAAGCACCTGGCAAAGAAAGCCAAATAGCAGACGGCTTCCCGTTTGTGAACACAGGCGCTCTCGCGAAAGGCGGCTTCCACTGAGGAGGCCGCCTTTCTTGTCGTGCCGGGTATAAGCCCATCAAGCGGCCTGTGCTTCCAATAGGTCCAACGCGCCATTCGAGTCGGATGTGGACAGGAGCAGACCATTCCCGCCGACTAAAGTACGCGCACGAAGGCGTTGCCGGGCACGCGCTTCGCCAGGCCGCGCATCTCCAGCAGAGTAAGGATGCCCATGACCTGCGGCGGTGCCAGCCCACTTTCGCCGATCAGGCCCTCGATCTGTCGTGGCTGGAGGGTCAGCATGTCGAGGACCTGGCGCTGCTCGGGGGGGAGAGCGGGGGTGGGGATGGGGGTGGAAGAGACTCCAGGCTGGCGCAGGGTGAGGACGCCGAGTTCGCTCAGGATGTCATCCACGGTCTCGACGAGCTTGGCGCCGTCCTGGATCAGTTTGTGACAGCCCGTGTTGTGGCCCAGACCGATGGGGCCGGGGATGGCGAAGACGTCGCGTCCCTGGTTGCCCGCCTCGCGCGCGGTGATGAGCGAGCCGCTGTCGAAAGGGCTTTCGATGACCAGCGTACCCAAGGAGCAGCCCGAGATCAGCCTGTTCCGGGCGGGGAAGTGCCACGGTGCCGGCTCCATCCCCATGGGGAACTCGGAGAGGACGGCGCCCCGGCCGTCAGCGATCTCGTCGAACAAGCGACGGTTCTCAGCGGGGTAATGCACGTCAACCCCGCAGCCCAAAAAAGCCAGGGTCCGGCCCCCGGCTTCCATGGCCCCGCGGTGCGCGCGGGTGTCCCCGCCGCGC
>JANOOM010000225.1:0-13056 GCA_031421335.1 Armatimonadota bacterium | reverse complement strand
CCTCCCTTGTGGCGGCGGCGAACGCCCTGAGCATCCGGCGCGTCTTCACGACTGATGGCGACTTCCTCGTGTATCGGACAGAAGAAAACAAGCCATTTGAGGTCGTGCCTTAAATGCACGAAGACGCCCACTACATGCGCCGCGCCCTCCGGCTCGCCGCCCTCGGCCGCCACGCAAGCCCGAACCCCATGGTCGGGTGCGTCCTCGTGGACGACGCGGGCCGCATCGTCGGCGAGGGCTGGCACCCGCAGCCGGGGCAGCCGCACGCCGAGGTCTTCGCCCTCCGGAACGCGGGCGAGGCGGCGCGCGGGGCGACCGCCTTCGTGACCCTCGAACCCTGCGCCCACTACGGGCGGACGCCGCCCTGCGCCGATGCGCTCCTCCAGGCGGGCGTTCGGCGTGTCGTCGCCGCCCTCGCTGACCCGGACCCGCGCGTCGGCGGGTTGGGCCTGGAACGGCTCCGGGCGGGCGGGGTCGCCGTGTCCGTCGGGGCGTGTGAGGCCGAGGCGCGCGCCCTGAATGCCGCCTACCTCAAGCACCGCACGACGGGCCTGCCCTGGGTCGTGCAGAAGACGGCCATGACATTAGATGGCAAGATCGCCACCGAGACCGGCGACTCCAAGTGGATCACGTCCCCGGTCGCCCGCCGCGCCGTCCACCGGCAGCTCCGGGACCGCTGCGACGCCATCCTCTCCGGGGTGGGGACCATACTGGCCGACGACCCCGCCCTGACCACCCGCCTGGCGCACCGCGAAGGCCGTGACCCCTGGCGCGTGGTCGTGGACAGCCGCCTGCGGACGCCGCCCGAGTCGCAGCTCGTCCGTATGGCGCAGAATGACGGCAAGACGATCCTGGCGACCACCGCCGCCGCCGACCCCGCCCGGCGCGACCGACTCCTTTCCCTCGGCTGCCACCTCCTCGTCTGCGAGGCGGACGGTCAGGGCCTCGTCTCCCTGCCGGACCTTATGGGCCGCCTGGGAACCCGAGGGGACGTGATCGGTGTTCTTGTGGAGAGTGGCGGGATGCTGGCGGCGGGCCTGATGGCCGCCGGCCTGGTGGACCGCTGGGTCAGCTTCATCGCCCCCAAGGTGATCGGCGGGTCGTCCGCGCCCGGCCCGATCGGAGATCTCGGCGCGACGCTCATGCGGGACGCGCGCCCTGCTGTGTTCCACCGGGTGCGCCGCTGCGGGCCGGACATTGTGATTGACGCCCGCATTGGGTAATATGGTTACGAATAAAGCAATCTGATAAAACATTCCGATTTCGGGGGGTGAGGAGAAACGCCATGTTTACGGGAATTATTCAAGAAGTCGGCCGCGTCGAGGCCATCGAGCGCGGCGAGCAATCGGCCCGCTTCACCATCCGCGCCGGGCGTACTCTGGAAGGCGTGAAGCTCGGCGACAGCATCGCCGTCAACGGCGCCTGCCTCACCGTGGTCCAGTCGGACCCCGGCACGGTCGCCTTTGACGCCATCTACGAGACCTTGCAGCGGACCGCATTGGGCGCGCTCGCGATCGGCGATGAGATCAACTTGGAGCCGAGCCTTGCCGCCAACGGCCGCTTCGACGGCCACATCGTCCAGGGCCATGTGGACGGTGTCGGCACCATCGCCTCCATCCGTGAGGTGGACAATTCCTACTACATCTACATCACCGCCTCCGCCGCCCTCTTGCGGTACATCGTCCGCAAGGGCAGCATCGCCATTGACGGCATCTCGCTCACCGTCGTGGACGCTGACGACAAGACCTTCTCGGTCGCCATCATCCCCCACACCTGGGACCACACCAATCTCCACATCCGCCGGGCGGGAGACCAGATCAACCTCGAAACCGACATCGTCGGCAAATATATCGAAAAGCTCGTCGGCGGCGATTACACTCGCGCCGAGGCGACCCCGCTTCGCATCGCGGACCTCGAGCGCGAAGAGCCGACTTGGGCTGGACCGATGACCGCCTACCGGGAGTGAAGGCCATGAGCCGTTCGCACCGGAAACACCCTTTCCGTGGCATTCCGAAGAACGTCACCAGCGATAAGCAGGATAAGCGTCTTCATAACTGGCGTCCCGCACTCGGCAGAACAGGCGATAAAGACGGACCCGGTCGGTGAAAGCTTACCCATCCTGCGGGGATACAGCGACCCCTGGGGCATGGGCAAAGACGGTAAAATCCATTTTGATCCCGTGAAGTATCGGAAGCTGATGCGGAAGTAGAACAGAGGCGCGGATGCCGGACACCCCATTCAACACAGTCGAAGAGGCCATCGCCGACCTACAGGCGGGCAAGATGATCGTCCTGGTGGACGACGAGGACCGCGAAAACGAGGGTGACTTCGTCATGGCCGCCGAGCACATCACGGCGGAGGCCATCACGCTGATGACCCGCCGCGCTTCCGGCATCATCACTGTCCCCATGCCTGAAGAGCGGCTGGTCGCCTTGAACCTTGAGCTGATGGTGCGCGAGAACAGCGAGTCCATGCGGACAGCCTTCACTATCACCGTGGATGCCAAAGAAGGCACGACGACCGGCTCAAGCGCCGCCGACCGCGCCCTGACCATCCGAAGGCTGGCCGATCCCGGAGCGCGTGCCGCTGACTTCAACCGGCCTGGCCATGTCAACCCGCTGATGGCTCGGACCGGCGGCGTCCTGAAGCGGGCGGGCCACACCGAGGCCGCCGTGGACTTGATGCGGCTGGCCGGCCTGGAGCCGGTGGGCGTCATCTGTGAGATCATGGGCGACGAGGGCGAAATGGCCCGCGTCCCCGAACTCGCCGAACTCGCGCGGCAGTTTGACCTGAAGTTCATCACCATCGCCGAGCTGATCAAGTTTCGGCGGCGGCGCGAGAAGCTGATCCACAAGGTCGCCTCGGCCCGCCTCCCCACCCGCTACGGCGAGTTCACCGCCCATGCCTACGAGAGCGGCGTGGACCCCGCGCCCTACACCGCCTTCACGATGGGCGACATCAGCGACGGTAAAGATGTCTTGGTCCGTATTCACTCGTCCTGCGTGACGGGCGATCTTCTCGGCTCGCTCAAGTGCGACTGCGGCGACCAGCTTCACCTAGCACTGGAAAAGATCTCCGAGGCCGGGCGCGGCGTCCTTCTCTACATCGAGCAGGAAGGGCGCGGCATCGGGATCACCAACAAGATCAAGGCGTATGCCTTGCAGGACGAGGGCGCGGACACAGTCGAGGCCAATGTGGCCCTGGGCTTCAAGCCAGACCTGCGCGACTACGGTATCGGCGCGCAGGTTTTGGTGGACCTGGGACTGAAGCGGCTGCTGTACATGACCAACAATCCCGCAAAGCTTGCCGGCTTGGAGGGGTATGGTTTGGAGATCGTGGACCGCATCCCGCTCACCGTGACCTCGAACGACGCCAATCGCCATTACCTCGAAACCAAGCGGACGAAGATGGGCCATCTGCTTGCCGAGGATTTGCCCGCCCCGCTGGATGAGCAGGACGGCCCTGAACCGGCGTGAACATTCCGTGAACATTCCGGGGAGAGTAGTCGTATTATGATGGTGACACATGAGGGCGCGATGCTCGCGTCCGGCCTGCGCTTCGCGGTTGTCCTGAGCCGGTTCAATTCACTGATCGGCGACCGGCTTCTGGAGGGTGCGCTAGACACACTGCGGCGGCACGGGGCCGCCGACGATGACATCACGCTGGCGCGCGTGCCAGGGGCTTTCGAGATCCCATTAGTCGCCTCCGAGATGGCGAAAGGTGGAACTTTCGATGCCGTGATTTGTTTAGGTGCTGTGATCCGCGGTGCGACCGCGCACTTCGATTACGTCGCCGGGCCGCTGGCCTCCGGGCTGGCGAACATCGCCGTTCAGACCGGCGTGCCGGTCCTCTTCGGCGTCTTGACGACGGACACGATTGAGCAGGCATTGGAGCGGGCCGGGACGAAGGCGGGCAACAAGGGCGCGGATGTTGCCGCCGCCGCCATTGAGATGGCGAACTTACTGCGAAAAATCCGCGTATAACAGACAGCACGCTACGAAGAAACACAACTCCGATGAGGTCAATAGAAAAAATGAAGAAAGCAAGCACCTATGTCGTCGCCTTCGCGGTGGGCGCGGCGGCCTGCGCCGTCGGCCTGAAGACATTCGGCGATCCCATGCCTGGCAGCAGCGCCTCCACCCAGGCCGTCCTGGCATCGCTGACCACGACCCCCCCTCACCGGGCCGTCGGTGATTCGGTCGTCGCCGACGCCGCCGCCAAGGTGGACGCCGCCGTCGTCACCGTCCACACGTTCGGCAAGGTGGCCCAGTCCTCCAACCCGTTCGTTGCCGACCCCCGTCTGCGGGGTTTCTTCGGCGGTGACCCGAGCGCCCAGGAGGCCCCGCGCGGGGCCGGGTCGGGCGTCATCATCAGCTCGGATGGTTACATCATCACCAATGATCATGTTGTTAAGGACACGGCGAGGCTGACCGTCAACGTCGGCAACAACGCTAAAGCCTACACGGCCCGTGTGGTCGGCACCGACCCCATCACCGACATCGCCGTTGTCAAGATCGACACGGCGGGCGTCAAGCTCCCGGTCGCCCAGCTCGGCAACTCCGACGACGTCCGCATCGGCGATTGGGCCATCGCCGTCGGCAACCCACTCGACGTGGGGACCACGGTCACTCTGGGCATCATCAGCGCGCTGGGCCGCACCGGCTCGGCGGGGGGTAACCAGGCGATCCTGCCCTCGATCCAGACGGACGCCGCCATCAACCCCGGCAACTCCGGCGGCGCACTTGCGAACATCAACGGTCAGGTGATCGGCATCAACGAGGCCATCCTCTCGCCTAGCGGCACTTCGTCGGGCATCGGCTTCGCCATCCCGATCAACCGGGTCAAGGAAGTCGCCGCCGAGTTGATCAAGAGCGGCAAGGCCAAGCACCCGTACATGGGCGTCTCATTCGCAGACATCGGCATTCTTTCTTCGGACGACCGCACCCAAGTGGGCATCTCCGCGGGCCTGGACTACGGAGTCTATATCGATCACGTCGCCCAGAACTCGCCGGCCTCGTCCGCGGGCCTGCACCGCTTCGACGTCATCACTGACGTCAACGGTCAGCGCGTCACCAGCAAGGACCAGCTTAACGGGATCATCCAGACCGCGAAGATCGGCACTGTCGTTAACATGAACGTTGTGCGCGATGGTCAGCCGCGCCCCATCATCTTGACCCTGCGCGAGCGGCCCGCCACCTTCGGCCAGGACTTCCCGCAACAGCGACAGCAGCCGCAGGACCCGAGCGGCCAGGACCAGCAGCAGTCGCCGTTCGGCCTCCCGTAACTGCGCGCCTCCCAGAACGCCGGAAGGGCCTCTCGAGCGAGAGGCCCTTCTTTTTTTCGCCCGCCGGGTACAATGAGGCATGACAGATGAGGCCTTGACCGACCCGGTGGCCCTGATCCACCATCTTTCCCGCCGGGCCATTGAGGCCGATGAGGCCCAAACGCTGCTTGATGAGATGAACCAGAGCGCCATGGAGTCCGTCGGTGGGGACCGCGCTTTCATCGCCTTGGCCCATGACGCCACCGGCGAGCTGGCCCTGGTCTCGACGGCTGGGTCAGGCTGGACCGACCAGTTCCGAGCCATGCGCCTGCGGATAGATGAGACCGGGCGCGGCCGGGACGGCGAGACTCGCAGCGGCATTACCTCCCATGTCGCCGCCACTGGCCGGCCCTACATCACCGGGGACGTGGGCGCCGACCCCTACTATTACGCCTTCTTTGACGATGTGTGCAGCGAGATCGCCGTGCCCCTCCTGGACGGCAACGGGCATACGCGCGGCGTCATCAACATCGAGAGCTTCCGCCCTGACCACTTCACCGACGCCCACCTGTGCCTGGTCCAGTCGCTTGCCGACATCGCCGCCATGAGGCTCCTGATGGACGGCTCGCGCGCCCGCGAGGCTGCCCTCGTCGAGATCGGCAAGGACCTGTCGGCAATCGGCGACGCCCAGCAGCTCATGCGCCGCGTCGTGGACGTCGCCTCTGCCCAGCTCCGGTTTGAAGACTGCTCCCTCTTCATGCTGGACAAAGACAAACAGCTTTTGGTCTTGCAGGCCGCCCGCGGCGGCCTGGCCGGACGCATCGGCACGGCCACTTACCCCATCGGCGATGGCCTGACTGGCTGGGTGGCAGAACACGGCGAGCCGATCCGTGTCGGCAGCCCCCGCGACGACCCGCGCTGGAAGGGCCGCTATGAGGAGTTCCCTATTTCCGATGTCGGCGCCTTCCTCGCGGTCCCCATCTTCGGGCGCAGCGCCGTTTTGGGCGTCCTGCGCGTCCTGCGCCGCAAGAGCGTCGCCCCGTGGTTCCGCCGCGAGTTCACCGAGGACGACGAGAGCGTCCTGCTGACCATCGCCTCCCAGCTCGGCACCGCCATCGAGAACGGCCGGATCTTGGACCGGCTGGTCAACACTGAGCGCATGGCTGCCTGGGGCGAGCTGTCCGCCAAAGCCGCCCATATGATCGGCAACCGGACCTTCGCCATCAAGGGCGATCTCAACGAGCTTGAATACCGCCTGTCCGAACCCGAAGACAAGCGGCCCGAGTACCAGAAGCTGGCTGAAGGCATTCGGCGCGGCATTTTCCGCCTGGAAGAGATCTTGCAGGAGTTCCGCGACTTCGTTCGCGCCACCCAGATCGCCCTGGCCGAGTACCAGCTTAACGACCTCGTCCGGCAGTGCGTGGACGAGAGCTTCCCCAAGCGCGGCCCCGTCGCGCTGACTTTGGAACTTGCCCCCGACCTGCCGCCAGTTCTCGCCGATGCTTCCCGCCTGAAACGCGCCTTCGCCGAACTGATCGAGAATTCTTTGTCCTTCCAGCCCGATGGTGGCTCGCTCCTCATCCGCACCCGCCGCGCCGACCCCGCCCAGGCCCACGCGCTGGCCGAGCTTGGGCGCGGACGCGTCTACCTCCAGGTCGAGTTCCTGGACACCGGCCCCGGCGTCCCTTCCGACCTCAAGCCCCGTATCTTCACCCCCTTCTTCACCTCTCGTGCCCGCGGCCTGGGCCTGGGCCTGAGCATCGTCAAGGGGATATTAGAGGCTCATCGGGGCAATATCGTCGAGGTGGGGCAGCCGGGGGAGGGCGCCCACTTCATCGCCTTCTTGCCGGCGAAGGGGGACTAGCAAGCCATGAACACAGACCTGGAAGACGCGCCTGCCTCGCCCGAATTGCAAGCGGTGCTTGACGAACACCGCACGAGGTTTGCCGACTACGAGAGCTTATTTCAGGACGACTCCGGCGAGATCAAAGAACCCATAGGGCAGACGTGCGACCGCCTGTTGTGCTTCTAGGTCAGGGACTCTAAAGACAACCCATAGCGCTTTCTCCTGACACAAGTATACCTCTAGCGCGGCACCGGGATCTTGCCCAGGGCCTCCTCGATGAGCTGTGTATTCGTGACGCCGCCGTATTTGGCTTTGGTGTCCAGCATCATCCGGTGGGCCAGGACCGGTGCGGCCAGGGCGTGGACATCATCGGGCAGGACGTAGTCGCGCTCTTCGGTCAGAGCGCGGGCCTGGGCGGTGCGGAACAAGGTCAAAGACCCGCGCGGCGAGACGGCCAGCCGGACGCGCGGGTCAGTCCGCGTCCAGTCCACCAGGCGCAGGATGTATTCGGCCAGGGCGCGGTCCACGCGCACCGCCCGCACCTGCCCCTGAAGACGCAGCACGTCCGCACTGGAGATGACCGGCTGGAGGGTGTCAAACGGGTGCTCCAAGCTCTGGCCGTACAAGATCTCCATCTCGTGCGTCAGGTCCGGGTAGCCAAGTGTGATGCGGATGGCGAAGCGGTCGAGCTGCGCTTCCGGCAGCGGGTAGGTGCCGTGGAAGTCGGTCGGGTTCTGCGTGGCGACTACGAAGAACGGACGCGGCAGGTCGCGTCGCCGACCGTCCACCGTCACCTGCCCCTCGCTCATCACTTCCAGCAGGGCCGACTGCGTCCGGGGCGAGGTCCGGTTGATCTCGTCGGCCAAAACGACGTTGGCGAAGACAGGCCCCTCGCGGAACGTGAACGAGCCGTCGGCGGGGTTATAAAACGAGGAGCCGGTGATGTCGGCGGGCAGCAGGTCCGGCGTGAACTGGATGCGCCGGAACACGCCGTCCATCGAGCGCGCCAGCGACTTCGCCAGTGTCGTCTTGCCAGTCCCCGGCACGTCTTCGAGCAGGGCGTGGCCGCCCGCCAAAAGGGCCAGCAGCAGCAGCCGGATCGCCTCTGGCTTGCCCCGGATGACGGACGACAAGTTGGCCTCGATCTTTTCGACCGTGCCGGCGAACGACTCCCCCTCCGTGGTCTCGGTGAGTGCGGTCATACGATTTCCTTCATGCGGTCCCCTTCGGATGTAGGTCCTTGCGGTAGCACAGAGACGTGTCGCTGGGCGGGCAGTCTTCCAGCCTGCCGTAGAGGACATAGCCCATCTTCTCGTAAAAGCCGGGCGCCTGAAACGTGCTCGTGGCAAGGCGGGCGTAGAGGCACCCGCGCCGCCTCGCTTCTTCCTCTGCGCGCTTCATCAGTTCTCCCCCGATGCCCCGCCCCCGATGGTCTTCATCCACCTAGAAAGGGGAGTGTGTCCTGTTGTACCCTATGAGGGCCTGCGTCAGAGCATCTTCGCGCTCCGCACTCGCCGCTGTTTCGATCTCATAACCGTTTCGCATTCCCCGCCCCTTTCCTGAAGCTGCCTTCCAGGGCGCGCAGCGCGGCGGCGAGCCGTGCGATTTCGGCCCGGTCCGGGGCGGTCCCGAAGCGCGCCCGCCCGTAAGCCTGCACGAAGGCCGCCCAGTGGGCGTCTTCTGTCCTCCCGATCACACGCAGATGCTCGCGCCAGGTCCGGCCCTCGGGACAGGATAGGCCGTGCTTTTCCAGCAGCGCCTCGAAGCGCACGGCCAAGGCGGCCAGGGCGGCATCGGGTCGGGCGTACTGAAAGCCCGCCGACACTTGGCGGCGGTGCTGCCAGTATCGGTACACCTGCGGCACCAGAAGGCCCAGGATCAGCAGCCCGAAGACCGCCGCACGCTCGGGCCAGCTCGCCGCGACTGCCCACCGGCGAATGATACCAAGGGCGTCCTGCATCCATTCCCACGCGCGCCACCAGGCCGGTATGGGGCCGGCCAGTGCGTCGGGCCGGCCGTCTCCCGGCGTTGCGTCCACCGTCACCCAGCCGGTCCCCACCACCCAGCTCTCGGCCCAGGCGTGGGCGTCACGCTGCCGGACTAAGGTCCATCCCTTCCCATCCCCCTCATGGGCGAAATAGCCGCTGGCGTACCGTGTCGGGACTCCCAGGGCGCGTAGCAGGACCACGGCGGCGGAGGCGAAGTATTCACAGTGGGCACTCTTACGCTGCAAAATGAAGTTCGAGATCGGGTCGCCCGCGCCGGGGTTGACCGTCAGGCTGTAGCGATTGTTGCGCTCTAAAAACAGCGCCACGGCCTTGATCTTTTTCTGCGGGTCGGTCAGGCCGCCTCCAAAGGCGCGTGCCTCGGCCAGAACGCGCAGGTCTATCTCGCGGGGGATCGCCAGGTCGCGCGCCGTCTCGCCAGGCGTCGGCGCCCGGTCGAACAGGTCGGAAGGCACGTCATCCTTGCCCGGAACGACGTCGTAGGATAGCGGGGCGGAGTCGCCGACCGGCGTCCGCAGCGGGCCACCCATGCTCGTCGCCCGGTCAACCGGGTGGGCGTCTTCGGGCCGAACGGACGCCGTGTGCAGCGGCAGGAACAGCAGGGGGACCTCGTCGTCCAACCTAACGACATGCGCCGCGCGCGCCGGCCCGACTGCTGGGGGGTGATATGCCACGAACGACCGCCCTTCCAGGGCGGGACCCCAGGTGCGGCCCGAGTAGGTGTTGAAGGTCATGCCGACGAGGTACGGGTCCGTGCCTATGTCCCGGACGCGCAGGACGCGCGTCAGCGAGTCGCGCAGGGTGAACGACGACCCGAGCAGTGGCTGCCCGCTCATGCCCATGCTGACCGAGACGTGCCGGCTGGAAAGGCTCTGCGCGCCCAGCGCATTCAAGGCGCCCCGGTAGTTATAAAAGCCGGCGTGAGTCAGCCCACCTAGCGCGAGTGCCAGCAGGACGGGCGGCAGGGTCAGGGCGAGCGGGACGGCGGCGCGCGGCCGGAAGGCGGGAAGGGCCAGGGTGAAGAACAGGAAGAAGAGCGGCGCGAGGACCCACAGCAGGTGCCGGTCGTCGGTCGTGGTGCAGCCCAGCACGAAGACCAGGGCCGACAGCAGGGTGGTCAGCGGGGCGCGCGGCCCGCCGGTCGGCTCCCGCCGCCAGAATTGAAGGGTCAGCTCAGATGCGGCGGCCAGCACGAACGAGAACGGGTAGCGCATATCGAAGAAAGCATTATCGTCCTTGGCTGCGTTCGCCAGGTATCCGAACACGGCCAGCACGATGACGATGATCCGCAGCGTCCACTTGGTCAGCCCGACGTTCTCGAAGCGCACCTTGACGACATATGACATCACCACACCCAGGCCCAGGCAGAGCAGCGGCACGACCGCCCCGCTGCTCAGGGCCAGCGCGGCGAAGGCGATCAAAGCGGCCACAGCGGCGGGCCACGGCGGGTTCTGGTATTCGGCGGCGGCGGGTTCGGTTGTGCGGGTTGTTGCCATGGATGAACCGGCCCCTGAAGGGCCGGCCTACTAAAAGAGAAAAACCGCTCCGCGGTTGAAGATTGGCGCCTCGGGTGGCGCTGTTTGATCGGCTCCTGAGGCGCGGAGCGCCTTTTCTCGGCTAAAAAGCCGGCCCCTCCAGGGCCGGTTCCGCCTAGATCACTTCTACCCCGCCGTCCACCTGCGCCGAAGTCAAGATCGTCACGTCCTGGCCCTCCGGCGGCGGCAGCGTGCAGGGCCGGTCGCGCACGATGACCACCTTGACGCCCGCACCCTGCGCCCGCAGGCGCTCGACGAACCCCTCCCGAACCCGGTCCCAGTCCAGCAAGACACAGACGATCAGGGTAATCTGCGACAGGAACTCCAGCAGCGCCTGTTCCAGCGTCTCGAAGTCCTCGCCGTCGCTCGCGTCCACACAGGCCAGCAGGTCCAGGATATCGTCCAGGAACGCTGTCCCGTGTCCGGTCGTGATCCGGTGAAGGTTCGGCCCCGCCGCGAACAAGTCTACTAGATACTCCGACCGGGCCATGAAGTCAGAGATGGCCGCTGCCGTCGAGACGGCCCGTTCGAAGGCGAGTGGCGGGGGCAAGCCCGGCGCGGCGGGTGCGTGCGTGTCCAGCAGCACGGCGGCCCGCAGTAGATATTCTTCCCGGTACTCCCGGACCACGGGCCGGTTCAGCCGCGCCGTCGCCCGCCAGTCAATGCTGCGGATCGGGTCCCCCTCGCGGTAGTCCCGGTTGCCGATGAACTCCAGCGAATCTCCTAGGTGCGAGGCCAGCGCGACTTCGCCGGGCTGGTAGCGGCGGCTCGCCGGCACCTCAAGCCGCGCCAGCGGCGCAAACCTGGGATAGACCAGGAGCGACTCGGTCGCGGGGTACACCTGCTGCGCCACCATCAGCCCCAGCGGGTGGGCCGTCTCGATGCGGAACCCGCGCAGGCGGTACGACCCGCGCTGGCGGCAGAGCAGCTCCAGCGTGACCTGCGCCGTCTCGCCGGCTGCCAGCACCGGCAGGCCTACTCCCTCGGCCGGCACGGCGTCCACGGCGGGCGGCAGGCGGTCCGGCAGAACCATCCAGCCGACACTGCGCCGGTCCAGCGCCTTGACCGTGATCTCGACGCCCAGTGTCTCGCCCGCGCTGATGCGTCCGGCGTGGGTCGCCCGCAGGCGGGCGTGGGGACGCTGCCAGAACATGGCGGCGAAGGCGACGACCCACAGCCCGAAGGCGTAGGTGAAGGCCACATACCATTGCTGGTCTAGCGAGAGCAGCCCGAGGAGCACGAAGACCAATGTTGCGGCGAAAAAGTAATGTCCCACGCGCGTCAGCCGCTGCATGTAGACGCGCCAGACCCAAGGGAACAGGATGCCCCGGAAGAGGGGATGGTAGCGGATGTCCTTGGTCGGCGTGAAGCCGCTCATCGGCGGAAAGTGCGTGTTCAGCGTGAGAGGTTTCTGGGGTGGGGGCGTTGGCATGCGTGACTCTTACGGGAGTGTACCCGAAGCCGATCCCTTCTTCGGTCCCCTCATCCGTCCGAGTCCCGCCTGATCGGGGAAAAGCAGGGCCACCGCGGTAGCGGTGCGCCACGCGCTCGCCGGCACCGATCTGCGCGCGTGACTCCCCGGATGAAAACTTGTGAATATCTGTCCGCTCATGTTGCCTGGCCTTCCTCTGGTACAATAAGAGAAACGAAACGGGGATAAGAAATGGTTCGCGTATTGTTCGTCTGCCTGGGAAACATCTGCCGGTCGCCGATGGCCGAGGCCGTCTTCATGCACAAGGTCCGGGCGGCGGGGCTGGCCGACAAAATCGAGGCCGACTCGGCCGGGACCGGCCACTGGCACGTCGGCAGCCTGCCGCACGAGGGCACCCAGGCCATACTGGCGCGCTACGAGGTCGAGTACACTCATCAGGCCCGGCTGATCTTGGAAGAAGACCTGGACTCGTTCGACTACGTCCTGACGATGGACAACCAGAACCTGCGCGACGTCCGGGCCATCGGCGCGGGGCGGGCCGTCGTCCAGCCATTCCTCGCCTACGCGCCGAACCAGAAGGTACGCGAGGTCCCCGATCCCTTCCTGACCGGTGGCTTCCAGCGCGTGTACGACCTCGTGGACGGGGCGGCGGATGGGCTGCTGAAGGCCATCCGGGAAGAACACAAGTTGTAGTCGGGCCAGGTCATGGCATCGTCCATTCGGCCCGCGAGATGGGCCGGTAGGTGTCGTCCGAGACAGACTCGCGTCGGACGCAGCGGTCCCCTTCGTAGAAGTCCCGGTAGACCGCGACGCGCACCCCGTCCCGCCCGAGCGGGTGCCAGCGCGACCGGCGCGCGCCCGCGCCAGGCCGGACAGGGGCGGGCACGGCGGTGAACCGATCCAGCGTCTCGGTGCGGACGACGACCCGCGCCCCGTCCCCGCCCAAAGGCTGCGATGCCTCGATGCGGCAGACC